>NZ_JJQL01000097.1:0-38393 GCF_000979975.1 Methanosarcina sp. 1.H.A.2.2 | reverse complement strand
CTTTAGCTGTACTTTTAGTGGGGATAACTGTAAATTACGGCATTAAAGAAAGGAAGGAATTACAAGCTTTCTCTGAGTAACGAAGTAAAGAGGGGGCTAAATAGAAAGAAACATTAAGTTTGCCTTTCCATATCTTACAGGGCATACTTACAGGGGGTAAAATCCTGCTTTCGGAAACACTTGCAGATCTAGAAAATACCAGCCAGAAAGACATTGATAAGGAAATCCTGAGAGCCGCAATGATCGCAGAACTGGATGCTATCAATATCTACGAACAGATGGCAAACCTGACTAAAAACGAGGAGATCCGTACAATTCTCCTTGACATCGCCAGGGAAGAAAAGATCCATGTAGCCATGTTTGAGACCGTGCTCCTGCAGACTGATGAGGAGTTTTTGCAAGTCTACGTAGACTATGCGCTTGCCAGAAAATGAACGAAGAATAGTTCGCGCCTTCTTTTTTTAACTTTTTATGAATTTTCTTCATCGATTTTCAGTGATTTTCTTCATAAGCTTCTTTTTCAAATTATCAGTGATCTTCTTCATAAGCCTCTTTTTCAAGCTTTACGGGTCATAAGGCAGAAAGCTCCGATGCTTTAGCTAGGAGTAGTTTACCGCATAATCCTTTATACTCCTCAACACCATATTTTCTATTGATCTTCCATGCTTGAGGAATATGCGAAGAAGAGAGATTTTGAAAAGACCTCCGAACCTCCAGCTAATGGTTTAGAAAAAAGTTTCGATAAACCTGTTTTTGTGGTCCAGCGCCATGATGCAACCAACCTTCATTATGATTTTCGCCTGGAGATGGATGGGGTCTTGAAAAGCTGGGCAGTCCCTAAGGAGCCGCCTAAAAATGCCGGTACCAAAAGACTTGCTATCCAGACTGAAGACCATCCGCTCGAATACGCCGATTTTGAGGGAGAAATCCCTGAAGGAGAGTACGGAGCCGGCAAGGTTGAGATCTGGGATAAGGGTACTTTTGAGCTTCTGAAGCGTAACGAGAAAGAAATTGTTGTAACTCTTCATGGGGAAGAGCTCGAAGGGGATTATGTACTGATAAGGACAAAGTACGGAAAAGAGGACAAAGGATGGCTTTTTTTCAAGAAAAAAGCTGATTGAAGAGTTATTGGCAGCAGGATTTTTTGGTCAACTGAAAGGTAAACCGACAAAGTTATTGAAGGGTAGCAGGAAAAAGTGTAAAGAAGAATTAGTAAAAGGTATTGAAGGAAAGAAAAATTGTAAAACTTTTTGAAGGGAAACTGGTAAAAGGGGTGAAGATTTTTGTCGCCAGGTGCCCGGCTCAAAATTATGCTTCTAATTGTGCCTTTTGATACACAATGCGGGAGTGATTTTATGGGAACGGTTACGGAAGAGAGGGTGAAAGTAAGAATTATTGAGACTGCAGGAAGCAATTGCTGTGTTGCAGCTTGTGATGGGCAGAAGGTGCATGACAGGATTGCAGATGATTTCCGCAAAAACCGGAAGGTTGAGCTCTCTTTTGCAGAGACTGACGAACTTACGCCTGCCTTTCTGAATGCGGCTGTGGGGCAGCTTTACGGGACTTTTCCGGCTGAGCTGATTGAAAAAACCCTTTCTTTTACGGATCTTGACCCTGAAGATGAAGCTATCCTCAAGAGGGTCATGGAAAGGGCAAAAAGCTATTTTGAACATGCATATTCCTGCAGAAAGGCGCTCAGGGATGTGATCGGAGGTGAAGATGCATAAGAGTGTCCACCGCGCAGTAGTTTATCCGTTAAGGCGCAGTGTGAAGCTTCGCCCTTTAAAAGCCCTGCCTGTAAAGCCCAGCCCGGCTCCTGTCCATTCCACAGTGACTTATGATTATCCTGCAGAACAGAGTTATTTCTTTGACACCAACATCTGGCTCTATATTTATGGCCCTATAGGCTGGCCTGACCAGAAGTCAGCCAGATATTCCAGAGTTTTAAAAGAAATCCGGGATTCAAACGGCACGATCTATATAAACTGCATGATTATCTCGGAATTTATCAATGCCTTCTCAAGAATCGAGTTCAAACAGCAGACCGATTATTCGAGGTTCAAGGAGTTTAGAAACTCGCTCAGCTTCCGTCCCATTGCCGAAGACATTGCTTCAAATGTCCGAAAAATCCTCCGAAATACCCTCGCCTGCGACCCTGACTTAAAAGTCATAGACCTTCCTGAAATCATGCACTTCTTTGAACAGGGAAAATACGACTTCAATGACCTCATCTTTGCAGAAATCTGCCGCACAAAGGGAATGGTTTTTGTAACCCATGACAAGGACTTCAGCGACATGGGAGTTGAGGTCCTGACCGCAAACGAGAAGCTGCTTCACAGGTGAGCAATTCTTCGATTTAGCTCATCAAGCGTCTTTGCCTGGTTAGAGATCTACTTCTATAATCTCGAGCCCTGATGCTGGCTAAATATATTTTTTAAGCCAGGGCCCTCCCTCTCTCAACGCCCGGCAGTAGCTTCCGATGACGAAGCAAACGGCTTTTCCCATGAAATCAAAAAAGAAGATAAATCATTCATCAGATCCTTCAAGTTCCTTCAATAATGACTGCAGAATAAGGAATCATGTGGACTGTTAACAGATCGACTCTCTAATTTTAGTCAACGTTCCACCAAGATTTCTAATATATTTAATTATAATTATATTATCTGTCGCAAAGGTTTACACTTAATTTTTAGAACGAATCAAAAGCACACTGTCTTAGAAGATGTTGAAGAGATCCTCTCTTTTCGAAGTGTAATTCTTCTTTTTTAGTGTAATTCTTTGCGAGAATAATTACAGCTTACGGGGGATATGGTATATGAAAAAGTATATCTTAGTTATACTGCTTGGCGTTTCGTTCATAATGTTAACAGGAACTGGCCTCGCGCAGAATGAAACATCTGATTCGGAGGCTTTTCGACAGGCTTTAGAACAGGACGGATTCACTGTACAGGACGGTGAGCTGGGATACTTTGATCTAATCAGATTATTAGAGGAAGGAGTATTGCCTTCTGCATATGGAAACAATCCCACCACAAAATATGTGGCATTTTTTGTTCCAGCGGCATCTGGTCATGAAGTAGATGAACGGATTTCTAAATTAACAAGTACACTCGGGATGAGCGGGAATACAACTCCGTTCTGGAACCTTGGTCCTGATGAAGCTGTTGTTTTCGTGGGAAGAACACCGCCGGAATGCAGGTACTTCAGTTACGATAATTACATTATGCACAGGACATATGGGAATGAGAAAAGATGGCTCTTTTCCAATATAGCAGATACGTTGAACAGCCTGGTTATCAAAACCGAAGGGACACCAGATGGACAGCCTGGAAATCCTTTCAATCAAACCACGGTAATAATCATTACGGCCGACAGAGGCATTGATCAACGCATCCGGGCTGCTGCCCAATCAGCGGGGTATTCGGATAACATAACCAACACCCAGATGCTTCCCTCATCCATATTAAACATGGGTCTGGAGAATAACTCCGATACATTTGCCGCATTTGTCCGCCCAGCCTTACTCAATGACACGCAGGCTGGTGATGATTATATAAATAATACACCTGCAACTGTTTTCCGGATTACTCCCAACGAATCTACGGAGCTGGACCCGTTTGATTATCCGGAGCTAAGGGTCCGCGGAACCGGGCAAACAGAGTTTGAGCTTACGGATGATCTCGAAGAGCTAAGGATTGCGATTCTTGACAAATATAACGAATCGAATGCCACAGAGCTTCCGACCAGTCAGGCAGTTCCTGTAGGGAGTGACGCTATTCAGAGAGGAATTAACGCTGTAGGTCCTAACAACGATGCATGCTATCTATGGACAGCAAACCAGACGGTCTCTTCGCCTACACCTCCTTTCTTTAACACCTCACAGTACTATCCTTTCCTGCAAGACCCGGCAATTACTCTGGGCAACGATACCAATGAATTCATAATCGTCTATGGGGTTAACCATGTAGCCACAGGAAAGGCGACGTACTCAAACTTCGCAATATACGGAGCTGATGTGTGGAATGGTGTCAGAGCAATCACAGACGCAGATTTCAGCGGGTCTGCTGAGGAATATCTCCCTGACAATCCCAATGCGAAATACCTTTATGTCTACAAACTCACAAGGAACTGCAGCGAAGGTGATCAATACTGCTATGAGGTTCCCTCCGGTGTGGGAGTTCACGGCATAGAGCCGGATCAACCACTTTTTGTTGCCTGGAGGGCCTACATGGAAAACTCTACAAAAACCGGGCCAGCCTACTCAGAGATCGTGTACGATAGGGCTATAAAGTTCGACCCAATGAGTTAAGGTAAAATTAGACAAAGAGAATGGGACGTTAAGGTAAATTCAAGCTCTGGCTGATATGTGTTATCTATGAACACATATCTTCATTTTTTATTATCTATAACGCCAGAGCCGTACTTTATTTTTGTCTATTACGGTTTTGCCTCCCGAATAAAGAGAGGTGGGGCTGGAACGATAGTCTTTGTTGCTTACTGGGCGAGGGCTAGCAGATCCACAAAACTCCTCCAATATCTTTTTGGTATTGGGGACGTTGCAAAATAAATTTTGTTATTTAGAATGGTTCTAATGAAAAATTTTCAAGTTCTAGCTTTTTTCAGGGTTACATTTGCTAAAATTCAGAATTTTCAGCTTCTTCGCATATTTTTCAGCTTCTTGCACACCTTTCAGCTTCTTCGTATTTTTTCAGCTTCTTTGCAGACTTCACGGGAAAGGCCGCTCTCCTGCGTCGAGCGGGAAGCTACCCGGGATCTTTGAAAGCAGTATAGTACAACCGGCTGTTGGGAGTATAACATGAAAAATGGGCTTTAAAGTTTTGATATGCGTTTTGGGCATTTCTGTGGCATTATTTTTATGAAATAGGGATAAGTCAAAACAGGTTGGGAGTAAGGAATCATTTGAACAATCAACAGATCAACTATCCAAGTTTAGTTAATGTCCTGACAAGGTTTCTAATATATTAAATGAAAAATTAACCTGGGGGATATATATGAAAAAATATATAATGGCTATAATAATTGGCATTGCTTTTATACTGTTAACAGGAACCAGCCTCGCAGCGAATGAAACGTATGATGCGGGGGCTTTTCAACAGGCTTTAGAACAGAATGGATTTGCCGTACAGGAAGGTGAAGTGGGTTACTTTGATTTTCTCAAGCTATTTGAGGAAGGAGTACTGCCTTCTGCATACGGAAACAATCCCACCACAAAATATCTGATATATTTTGTTCCACCGGCGCCTGGTTATGAAGTAGATGAACAAATTAGGCAAATAACCAGTACGCTTGGAGTAAAAGAGAATACAACTCCGTTCTGGAACCTTGGTCCTGATGAAGCTGTTGTTTTCGTGGGAAGAACGGCGCCGGAATGCAGGTACTTCAGCTACGACAATTTCATTATGCACAGGACAATTGGGGACGAGAGGAGATGGCTCTTCGCTAACATAGCAGATACGATTAATAACCTTGTTATCAAAACCGAAGGAACTCCAAACGGGTCGTCCGGGAATCCTTTCAATCAAACTACAATAATAATCCTTACTGCTGACAGAGGCATTGATCAACGCATCCGGGCCGCTGCCCAGTCTGCAGGATATTCGGACAATATAATTAATACCCAGGTGATGCCCTCAGTCATGCTGAACATGGGCCTGGAGAATGATTCCGATACATTTGCCTTATTTTTCCGCCCAGCTCTATTTAATGACACGCAGGCTGGCGACGATTATATCAATAATCCACCTGCAACTGTTTTCAGGATTACTCCCAACGAAACTGTGGAGCTTGACCCATATGATTATCCGGAGTTAAGGGTTCGTGGAACCGGACAAACAGAGTTTGAGCTTATGGATGATCTCGAAGAGCTAAGGATTGCGATTCTTGACAAGTATAATGAATCGAATGCCACAGAGCTTCCGACCAGTCAGGGAGTTCCTATAGGGAGTGATGCTATTCAGAGAGGAATCAATGGCGTAGGTCCTACCAACGATGCAGTTTATCTATGGTCCGCAAACCAGACAGCTTCTTCGCCGACACCTCCTTTCTTTGACACCTCGCAGTACTATCCATTCCTGAAAGATCCAGAAATTACACTGGGCAACGACTCCAATGAATTCATAATTGTCTATGGGGTTAATCATGCAGCCACAGGAAAGGCGACGTACTCGAATTTCTGCATATACGGAGCAGATGCATGGAACGGCGTTAAAGCAATCACAGACGCAGATTTCAGCGGGTCTGCTGAGGAATATCTTCCTGACAATCCTAATGCTAAATACCTGTATGTCTACAAGCTTGCCAGGAACTGCAGTGAAAATGACACATACTGCTACGAGGTTCCCTCCGGTGTGGGAGCTTATGGTATAGAACCTGATCAACCGCTTTTCATTGCCTGGAGACTCTATATGGAAAACACAACAAAAACCGGACCAGCCTACTCAGAGATCGTGTACGATAGGGCTATAAAGTTTGATCCGATGAGCTCTGGTAACATGAGCTCCTAATATTAAGTAAGTTCAAGCTCTGGCTGAATGTGTTACTTCAACACATTCCTTATCTTTTTGGCTATAACACCAGATCGTGTTTTATTATACTTTCTTGCTATTTAGAAAGGTTAAAATTGAGTAATTTTCAGGCTTTAACTGGTTTTTAGTGCTCTTCTAATAAAATTCAGGAAATCCATCTTTTTTGCGGCTTTTACGGAAAGGCCGCTCTCCTGCGTCGAGCGTGGAGTTGCTTCGGGTTCTAAATACAGTATTTACAACAGGCTGTTGGACTATAAGTGAAAAATAGCTTTAAAGTTTTGTTATACTTTTTGGGTATTTCTGTGGACTATTTTTACGAAATATGGATAAGTCAAAACAGGATGGAAGTTAAAACAGGATGGAGTAAGGGATTATGCAGACTGTTAGCAGATCAACTCTCCAAGTTTAGTTAATGTCCTGACGAGGTTTCTAATATATTTAATGAAAAATTAACCTGGGGGTTATATATGAAAAAATATATAATGGCTATAATACTTGGCATTGCTTTTATACTGTTAACTGGAACTGGCCTCGCAGCGAATGAAACCTACGACGCGGGGGATTTTCAACAGGCTTTAGAAAAGGATGGATTCACCGTACAGGAAGGTGAATTGGGGTACTTTGATTTTCTCAGGCTATATGAGGAAGGAGTACTGCCTTCTGCATACGGAAACAATCCCACCACAAAATATCTGATATTTTATGTTCCACTGTCGCCTGGTTATGAAGTAGATGAACAAATTAAGCAAATAACCAGTACGCTTGGAGTAAAAGAGAATACAACTCCTTTCTGGAGCCTTCGTCCTGATGAAGCTGTTGTTTTCGTGGGAAGAACACCACCTGAATGCAGGTACTTCAGCTACGAAAATTTTATGCTACACAGGACAATTGGGAACGAGAGGAGATGGATCTTTGCTACCTTAGCAGACACGGTAAACAACCTGGTTATTAAAACTGAAGGGACTCCAAATGGGTCGTCAGGGAATCCTTACAATCAAACCACGGTAATAATCATTACTGCTGATAGAGGCATTGATCAACGCATCCGGGCCTCTGTCCAATCAGCGGGGTATTCAGACGATATAATTAACACCCAGGTGCTGCCCTCGGTCATGCTGAACATGGGCGTGGAGAATGACTCCGATACATTTGCCTCATTTGTCCGCCCGGCTCTATATAATGACACCCAGGCTGGTGAGAATTACATAAATAATACACCTGCGACTGTTTTCAGGATTACTCCCAACGAAACTGTGGAACTTGACCCGTATGATTATCCGGAGTTAAGGGTCCGTGGAACCGGGAAAACAGAGTTTGACCTGATGGATGATCTCGAAGAGCTAAGGGTTGCTATTCTTGACAAGTATAATGAGTCAAATGCCACAGAGCTTCCGATCAGTCAGACAGTTACGACAGGGAGTGATGCTATCCAGAGAGGTATTAATGTTCTGGGTCCCGCTAACGACGCGTGCTATCTCTGGACAGCAAATCAGACTATCTCTTCGCCGACACCTCCTTTCTTTAACACCTCGCTGTACTATCCTTTCCTGAGAGACCCTGGAATTACTCTGGGCAACGATACAGATGAGTTCATAATTGTCTATGGGGTTAATCATGCAGCCACAGGAAAGGCGACGTACTCGAACTTCGTAATATACGGAGCTGCTGGGTGGAACGGTGTCAGAGCAATAACAGACGCAGATTTCAGTGGATCTGCTGAGGAATACCTCCCTGACAATCCTAATGCTAAATACCTGTATGTTTACAAGCTCACCAGGAACTGCAGTGAGGATGATCAATACTGCTATGAAGTTCCTTATGGTCGGGGAGCATATGGTATAGAACTGGATCAACCGCTTTTCATTGCCTGGAGGGCCTACATGGAAAACTCTACAAAAACCGGGCCAGCCTACTCAGAGATCATATACGATCGGGCTATAAAGTTCGACCCAATGAGTTAAGGTAAGAGGAACGGGATATTAAGGCAAATTCAAGCTCTGGCTGATATGTGTTACCTGCAAACACATATCTTCATTTTTAATATCTACAATGCCAGAGCTGTATTTTATAATACCTTTTTGTTGCTTAGAATGGTTGAAATGAAAAAATTTTAGGTTTCAGCTTTTTTCAGAGCTTCCTTTGATAAAATTCGAGGATTCCATCTTTTTTGCAGACTTCACGGAAAGGCCGCTCTCCTGCGTCGAGCGGGAGGTTGCTCGGGGTTCTAATAAGCAGTACTTCAAACCGGATGCTTTTTGGAAAAAGGAATTGAAATTTGGTTTAACGGACGCAAAAAAGAGTTAAAGGAAAATCAGAGAATAAAAATTCCCTGATTATTTAAGTTACTAAACAATAATTTAAAGCTTCGGGTGGCTCAGATCTGCGGCCTTCTGTCGATGATCCTCTTTGCCTTTCCTGTGGTCCTTTCGATGCTGCCTTTCTCAAGGAGTTCGACGTTTGTGCGGATGTTGAGGACGGATTTGAGTTCCCGCTGGACGTGGTCCTGGATAGCTTTGAGGTCTTTGAGGTCGCCGGTGAAGGCGTTTTCTTCGAGTTCGACTTCTACTGTGAGTTCATCGAGCATGTGTCTGTTCCGGTCGAGGATTAACTGGAAATGTTCGCTTACCTGAGGGATTCGGGAGATGACGTCCTGGATCTGGGAGGGGAAGACGTTGATTCCGCGGACGATCATCATGTCGTCTACTCTGCCGAGCAGGCGGGAGATCCTGGTTGTTGTCCGGCCACAGTCGCATTCGGACTCAAGGAGGCGGGTCATGTCACCTGTGCGGTATCTTATGTTGCAGAAGCCTTCCTTGTTGAGGGAGGTTAAGACGAGTTCGCCTTTTTCGCCTTCGGATACCTGTTCTCCGTTTTTATCCAGGACTTCGACGAGGAAGTTGTCGTTCCAGATATGCAGGCCGTTCTGTTCCTGGCACTCGAAGCCGACGCCTGGGCCCATCATTTCAGAGAGGCCGTAACAGTCATAGGCTTTGAGGTTCAGGCGCTTTTCAAGCTGTTTTCTGGTGTTTTCCGACCAGGGTTCGCCTCCGAAAATGGCTGCTTTTAAGGAGAGTTTGTCTATGAGGCCGAGATCTTCTGCAGTTTCTGCGAGGTAGAAAGCATAGGAAGGGGTGCAGTGGACTGCGGTTACCCCAAAGTCGATCATCATCTCAAGCTGCCTGGCGGTGTTGCCTGTTGCTGCCGGCACGACCATGGCTCCCATCCTCTCTACGCCGTAGTGGAAGCCCATGCCTCCGGTAAAAAGGCCGTAGTTCATGGAGTTCTGGATCACGTCGCCTTTTGAAAGCCCTATCATTGTAAGGCTCCGGGCGATCAGATCCGACCAGGTCTCAATATCCTTTGCAGTATATCCGACAACCGTGGGCTTCCCGCTGGTCCCTGAGGAGGCGTGAATGCGCACGATGTCCTCTTTCTTTGCAGCAAAAAGGCCGAATGGATAGTTGTCCCGAAGGTCTGTTTTGCGTGTGAAAGGCAGTTTCCGGACGTCCTCAAGGGTTTTGATATCCTCGGGAGCGACTCCAGCCTCTTTGAACTTCTGCCTGTAGAAAGGAACATTGTCATAGACCAGCTTTGCACTGTGCTGCAGGCGTTTCAGCTGTAGTCTCTTCATTTCTTCGGGATCCATTGTTTCATATTTCGGCTGCCAGTATTTCATTAAAAGGACCTTCTTTGGATTTGTAAAACCGTTTTCAGATTGTGAATATTGCTATGAACATAAACCCTATTCCGAACATAAACCCTATTCGTGCCATGTCTCTGCATGTCACAATATATTCCATAAATTCCTGTTTCGTAAATAAAGATCAGGAAAAAACAATCAGTACTGTAATTCTTTCCCACATATAAATATTGTTGAAGCAAACAGGACTGAAGAAAATCCTTCGGTATATGAAAAAACAATAACAGATTGAAAAAAATAACAGATTATTTGATAATCAATTATCTGATAACTGACCATTTATTTTGATGAACTTTTTAGATATGTGTCTTAACTCTTCATCTATAACTCTTCATCTGTAACTCTTCATCTGTAACTCTTCATCTGTAACTCTTCATCTGCATCTTTTCATCTATTCTGCAAGTAAAATGCAATCGGAAAGCCGATTAATGTGGGGATCCAGAACGAAAAAATCCTGTAGCTGAGGACGGCCACAACTGCTATCGGACCCGGCACTCCCAGGCCTGTGTACAGAGCCGCCATTGTACTTTCCACAATCCCAACCCCACCGGGGAGGAGAAAAGCCAATCTCCCGAAAAGCAGGGGCAGGCCATATCCTACAAGCAGGACGCTCGGCCCGATTGGGTTTCCGGCAGCTATGAAGAAAAAGTAAAGGGTCAGCATATCAAAGCTGGCGGTAAGTGCTGCCCCCATGGCCGGGCGCTTCCAGCCCCCTTTTTCGAGCAGGTCGAGGGCTGCAAACATACGGCAGACTGCGGTTTCAGTTGCCTTCGAGGTATAGGGCCTGTGCAGGACCCTGTAAAAAAAGGCAGCTTCCCTGACAGCTCCGGATGTGAACCAGTCCCTGTGGCTTTTTCCCCAGCTTATTGCTGCAATGCCCAGGCCCAGTCCACTAAGGATCAGGAGAAAGGCAAGGATCTGGGTGGAGGAAAGCTCGCGTACTGCCAGCAGCCGGAGTATTCCGGCAATTCCCAGTATTACTAATATTGTGTTGTTAAAAAGGGTGGGCAGGGTGCCTGCAAGCCCCGAACCTTCGGCGCTGACACCCTGTTTCCGTACCCAGCGGTATGTAGCTGCCCCATTTCCAAGTGGCCCTCCTGCAAGCAGTCCGATGCTTGCTGCAGCAAGGGTTATCAGTATGCCCCTGGGTACCGAGAGTTTCTGGTTTACGGTTACTGCAATCGAATGCAGGAGATAGCCGCTTCCCATATAGCTTATAGTCTGGGCAAGGGCAGCCAGCAGCACGGCCCACAGGGCCATTGTCCTGATAACCTGAAGGGATTCTTCAACTGAAGCAAGCTGGGGAAGGATCAGATGAACAGCCAGCCCCAGGAAAATAAGGGTTGGAAGGTAACGGCCCGCCTTCAAGACAAGTGGAGGAGGCGAAACCAGGCTTTTATGGTTATTATCTTGATTTTCCGGCGCCTGAAAACCTTCCTGTTCGTTTGGATCCATATCCAATCCTCTGAATTAGATCTCAAATCCCCTGACTTAGATATCCGGGTACTGTCCGTGAGTTATTGAGTAATTCGGGTAAAACTGGCACATCTACCTTTTTTGCATAAATTTGAAAACCACCGTTCGGTTTGCGGTTTTCAGTAACTGATCCCCAAGACCTGATTTTTGTGAAGTACTGAATTTAGTAATAATAGCACAATTAATAGCACAATTAATAGTACAATTAAGTTTCAATCAAAAGATATTTCGTAATAAAGAGTATTTATATTTGCTAAATGGGAGGTTTATATGGACACAAAAGTTATTCGCAATGTTGTTGTGTTTATTGTTGTTGTTGTTCTCAGTGGGTGGATAGGTATTCTTGTAGACTCTGTCCTTCCCGAGCAACCAGAGGGAGATTCTCTTGGTCTGGGGATATGGTTGGTATTGCCTATGCTGACTGCAATTGCAATCACTATCTTTTCAAAGGGCAATTGGAATGATTTTGGTTTCAAGCCGAATTTCAAAGGAAACATAAAATGGTACTTGATTGCTCCTTTGATTTTTCCTGTTGTAACAGCAATCGTTCTGATAATCGGAGCTACAACAAAATGGATTGACTTATCAGCATTCGACCTCAGATCTTTTATTTTGCTGTTTTCCAGTACTCTGTCATTTACTTTTATTAAAAATATTTTTGATGGGGCTCCTTTTCATGGTTATCTAACTTCACAACTCATCAAATTAAATCTTAATGATTGGAAGATATATCTCACTGTTGGCAGTCTTTGGGGAATCTGGCATGCTCCATATTGTCTGGTCTTTTTACCTGAAACAGATATCCAAGCAGTGTTACCTGTCAGCCGAGCTATATTTTTCATTGTTCTTATTATAACAATAATATGCTGGACGGTGATGTATGTTGAGCTTTTTAGGGTAACAAAATCAATTTGGCCAGGTGTTGTATTACATATGGTAGAAGATTCGCTAGTAAATCCTTTAGTTATATCAGGTTATATCAGCATTGTAGCAGGAAAAGAAATTCTTATTTCACCAATCATTGGGATTATTACTTCAATTCTTTACTTATTTGTTGGCTTAGGAATAAGAACTTATAGAAGACAGGCAAACCAGATGCTTTTAGTTAATGGAGAATAATATTTTAGGACTTACGCACTTGAAGTACAAAATCAAATCCAATATGCGTTGTGGGCAAATTCACTATTTGGACAGTTAAAGGTTTAATGCTATTGATTTTCAGTTCAACCGCGTAAGCCCTAAATTTCATACGCCATTTTTACCTATTACGAATTAAGGTAATGAGCGTGAGTTATTGAAATCCGTAAGCACAAGAACCTCTGTACATATTCCTCAAATACGGGAGATGTACTCGCTTTTTCTGAATTGATCAATAGCTCGCAGACACGACAGATATCCGATCCTCTGACATTAATATCCAATCCTCTGATCTTAGATCTCCATTCTCATTTTATTTTTCGTTTTCTGATAGCATTGACACAAAAATGAGGTCGAATTAAGGATAAACTATTTCCTGTAAAGCATCACAGCCTTTAATTATTATTACGGAGAATTCTTTTCCATGACAGAGACTGTTTACCTTCTTTTCCCTATCGTCTATGCTGTCCTTAACGCAGCTTCATTTGCCCTTTATGGGCTGGACAAATATAAAGCAAAAAAGGAAATGTGGCGAATCTCGGAAAAAACCCTGCTGGCGATTTCCCTTTTCGGGCCAATCGGCGCATGGCTCGGAATGATGCAGTTCAGGCATAAAACCCAGAAGCCCATGTTCAGGTACTCTGTGCCGGCTTTTATTGGAATTCACCTTCTTTTGGTGCTCTGGATAAACCTGTAAGTCTATAGCAACCTGTAATGCTTCTTATTACTGGATTTTGTTAAAGTCTCCTGTTAAGAGCATAAATTGATTCTAAAAGGTATAAGAGCCTTAAACATCATGGAATAGCTAAAACCGCATATAAAAGCTGGATATACAGTATCACATTAATTCTTTTTTTTGTAAAACGTTTTTTATAGTATTTTCTTCATAAGATAAGAGGCATCACAGTTTTCATTCCTTGTCCTGGATGGGGTACACTCTGGCGATTGGCTTTGGGAACTGCAGATAAATAGGGGACTGAGGAATTAAGATAACCTGGGTATTAAGATAACCGGGAAATTCAGACAACCTGGGAATTAAGATAACCGGGAAATTCAGACAATCTGGGAATTAAGATAACCTGGGAATTAAGATATCTGATACTATTATTGAGCTTATTTGGGGGGTTTCAATGGCAGGTAAAGATAGAATAAAAATTGCCATTGCAGGGGTTGGGAACTGTGCAAGTTCTCTTCTGCAGGGGATTGAGTATTACAGAAAAAAAGAGGATGCAGATGCAATCGGTCTGATGCATCAGGATCTTGGAGGCTACTTCCCATATGACATTGATGTGGCAGCAGCTTTTGATATTGACAGGAGGAAGGTTGGAAAGGACGTATCAGAAGCAATATTTTCTCTTCCAAACTGCACAGCTGCTTTCTGTCCGAATGTGCCGAAAGCAGGCATTGAGGTAAGCCTGGGAAGGGTTCTGGACGGCTGTTCCGAACACCTTATCAATTATCCTGAGGAATGCAGGTTCCTGCCTGTGGAAGGCGAGGGTGCGACAAAAGAGGATATCGTAAGCATCCTGCAGAATTCAGGAGCCGAGATTCTTTTAAATTACATGCCTGTAGGTTCCGAAGAAGCTGCCCGTTTTTATGCCGAATGCGCCCTTGAAGCCGGGTGTGCCTTTATCAACAACATGCCTGTTTTTATTGCGAGCAACCCTGAATGGGCAAAACGCTTTGAAGAAAAGAAGCTTCCAATCATTGGCGATGACATCAAGTCCCAGCTCGGAGCGACTATAGTTCACAGGACTCTTGCCGACCTTTTCAGGAAACGGGGAGTAAAGCTGGAAAGGACATACCAGCTTAACACAGGTGGAAATACCGATTTCCTTAATATGCTAAACCGGGACCGGCTTGTATCCAAAAAAATCTCGAAAACCGAAGCCGTTCAGTCCGTGCTTGCCGAGAGGCTTGAAAACGGAAATATCCACGTGGGTCCCAGTGACTATGTTTCCTGGCAGAAAGACAACAAAGTCTGCTTCCTGCGTATGGAAGGAAAACTCTTCGGGGACGTGCCCATGAACCTCGAACTCCGGCTTTCGGTAGAAGACTCTCCGAATTCTGCTGGTGTTGTAATTGATGCTATCAGATGCTGCAAACTGGCACTTGATAGGGGAAAAGGCGGAATTCTTTATCAGCCATCTGCATATTTCATGAAACACCCTCCAAAGCAGTATCCGGATGATGAGGCATACCGTATGATTGAGGAGTTTATTGCAGGGAATCAATATTGAAATAAACACTTAACGTAGAACACATAAAATAGAAATCCGTATTAAAGGAAATTGATACGGTAATAAAAGCAAAACAATTTCCAAATAAAAGTTAAAACAGTTAAGTAAGGACTTTCCCTGGAATCCTGAAAGCATCCAGAGAAAGTTCGAAGCTTAAAAATCAGAGGATTTATCCTACTTTTTATCTGGACAACTCTTCATTCTACTTTTTATCTGGACAACTCTTCATTCTACTTTTTATCTGGACAACTTTTCCTCGGACTGTTTATTTGGACAGCTCTTCTTCTACTTCTTCGGCTCCGGCTTCAAGTTCCTCCTTTTGCTGAGTATCGAACCGAAGTAAAAGCGCCTGAAACTCCCCAACGTGCGTTTTTTCTTCCTTTGCTATATCCAGCAGTACTGCTCTTATATTATCATTTTTGGTAAGAGCAGCCATCTGCTCGTAAAGGTTTACGGCATCAAGCTCGGCAATAATGCCGGCTCTGAGGATTTCTTTGTCGATCTCGTCTTCAGATACATTCTTAAGATCTATAGGAATTTTAGATAACAATTTATTCCCCCCTGCTTACTGTGTATGATGTATAATCATAAGTATTTTTACAAACATTGGAACTTTTTATGAAGGGATTATTAACTAGCTCCTCTGACGCGTTTGCAAGGTATTCGGATCAGCCGTAACTGATCCTGTAGATGGCATTATTTTTATCATCCGACACAAGCAAAGCTCCGTCAGGCATTACAAGGACATCCACAGGCCTTCCCCAGGCTGCAAGCCCCTGGAGCCAGCCTTCGGCAAAAGGCTCATAACTTACAGGGGTTCCGTTTTCCAGCCTGACCAGGGTAACCCTGTACCCTATGGGAATTTTCCTGTTCCAGGAGCCGTGCTCGGCAATAAAGATCTGGTTCCTGTATTCTTCAGGGAACATCGTGCCTGTGTAAAAGGTCATCCCAAGGGAGGCCACATGAGGGCCCAGTTTTACCTCAGGCGGCGTGAACTCGGAGCAGTTCCTGAGTCCTCCAAATTCCGGATCAGGGATATCGCCTGCATGGCAATAGGGAAAGCCGAAATGCATCCCTGGTTCAGGCGCCCTGTTGAGTTCGTCCGGAGGTGAATCATCCCCAAGCCAGTCCCTGCCGTTGTCAGTAAACCATAATTCTTCGGTTTCAGGGTGCCAGGCAAAACCGACCGTATTCCTTATCCCTCTTGCAAAGATTTCGAGCTGGCTCCCGTCCGGCTCCATCCTCATGATCGTTCCGTAGCGCTCGTCTTCCCCTTCGCAGACATTACACGGCATCCCCACAGGCACGTACAGTTTTCCATCGGGACCGAATTTGATGTATTTCCAGCCGTGTAAGCGGTCAGATGGGAAATCTCCGTTGACCACGACTGGCTCGGGCGGGTTTTCAAGCCTGGCTTCAATGTCGTCATAGCGGCTCACCCTGGAAACTTCGGCTACATACAGGGAACCGTTCATGAATGCCACCCCATTTGGCATATTCAGGCCCTCGGCAAGCACAATTACCTCATCGGTTTTATTGTCCCCATTCCGGTCAGGGATGGCATAGACTTTTCCAGTGTTAAGGCTTCCTACAAAAAGCGTCCCGTTTGGACTGAGGGCCATGGACCTTGCCCCTTCAATATTTTCGGCGTAATAATCAATGGAAAAACCGGGCTGGAGCTCGATGCAGGCCGGTCCGGTCCCGTTTTCCCCGCAGTTATCAATCGGCACGGTTCTCAGGACGGCATAAGCTGCAAAAATAAGGACAACAAAAACAAAAAATCCAAGTATTATCTTTGTTCCCTTCATCCCCCTCCCTTTTACTTGAAATTCACTCTCATTTGAGAGTCATTGCAGTGTTGATAAGTTCTTTTTCGGTTTCAGGGCTGGCGTATCCCTGCCCTTTCCAGCGGACAATACCTTCAGGGTCCAGTAAAAAAACGTAGGCAAGGTTTGTATTTTCCATTCCAAGGGCTTCCTGGTAGCTGGAATAGTCCCCATAAAAGGTGACCACGTTATCATGTTTTTCCACAGGTATCCCTCCTCTCATTCCGGAATCAATCATCCAGGAGAAGACCTTCCAGCCTTTGTTTATCATCGGGACTTCGTAGACCGCAAAAATGCTGTTTTTTCTGAACTCCTGCTCAAAAGGTTGAGCCCAGGAATCGATCATGCTCTGTGAACTTCGCACAAAAGCAATACAGATGAGTGCCACCTTTCCCTTCACTGCCCCCGGAAGGGTAACAACCCTACCTGCAAGTGATTTTGATGTGATTTCAGGGAACGGCTGTCCGATTATTTCTTTTCCGATTTTTGAACTGCTCTGCTCTGCTTTAATGAAATCCCCCCGGATTTAAGCTAAATAAAAATCGAAGATATTAAGATTATATATTTCTCGGCTTTATAGAAATGTTTTTTCAAGCCATAGTTCAAGCCACAGTTCAGGCCGCAGGATTCGAATATTGAAGTTTATTGTAGTACAAGTTTTTAGGGAATTGGAACTTCAGTCAAAAATGAAAAAATTTCTAGTTTCTATTAATTCCCTATAAAGTATATGTGAAGTTTAAAACATGTTCAGCAGCAAGAAGGCTTCAGAATAATTCAGAACCGGTAAGCTATTCAACAGAATAGGCTCTATTATAGAAAAATATATTATAGTAAGATATATTTAATATTTGCATCTCAGGTTAGGGTGTCCATTTTATACCATGGAGATGGAGTTTCAGCACCCTGTATGAAGGGTCTGTCACATTGGAGCCAGCAAGAATCGGCCGTCGGTGTCTCATTATTAAATTATGACAGCCCGTTTCATACTCACCTGACTTCACATTTTACGGTGATGATTTAATGAGGATAAATATTGCGCTGGCGTTGACATCAGTTGTCTTTATGATGACGTGGGTTACAGGTTTTGTGTCCGTCATATTCCGCTCCATGTCTATTATAACACCGGATTTTATAGCATCCGATTTACTCTTCATCACCATCATCGAATTGTTGAGCATTATCTCTCTTTTTGGTTCCTTGCTTTTCTTACTGGAAACCAGAAAAACACTCGCTCGCTGGTATCTGACAATCCCTCTGTGTATTTCTCTATCTGCATTCGTTATAACAAATTTTCTGGTCTATTCGAATGGTAAATCATTTCTCGGTGATCCGGTAAGCACAATAGAGACGCTCTGGATCATTATACTGGTGTTCCTGTCCCCCTGCTCTGCATTATTATTTTTAGCCTCAAATGGACACTGTGGTTCGACAAACGTATATGTTGCAGTTTCATCTGCAACCAGTGTTTTTTCTATGTTTTTTCTTATTCTCGCACTCAGAGAGATTTCAAAATGGTCGAGCATTGAGGCGGTGTTGTTGCCCCTGGCTTTTTACTGGACTATTTGCATGCCGGCTATAGGAGTGTGTTTTTTATCTAAAGCAACAATGTACGGGGCAGACAATGTACAGGAGGAACCGTCGGATTAATACTTTCACCCGACTTCCTCAAACCTTTTTTACATGTTTATTATATCTTATGTGATGCCTGCCCCCAATCCTGAAACGAAAACTTCCGAAAGGCGAATTACCTTCCATGTAGATATGGACAGCTTCTTTGCGTCTGTAGAGGTCAGGGAGAGGCCAGAACTTAAAGGGCTGCCCGTAGTTGTGGGTTCCGATCCTGAAGGAGGGTCAGGAAGGGGAGTTGTAAGCACCTGTTCGTACGAGGCAAGAAAGTATGGAATTCACTCGGCAATGCCGATTTCACAGGCTTTCAGGCTATGTCCGGGTGCCGTATTTTTGCCTGTGAACATGAAACTCTATGCAGGGGTCTCGGCAGGGGTAATGGAGCTTTTGCGGGGGTTTGCAGAAAAGTTCCAGCAGGTCAGTGTTGATGAAGCCTATCTTATACCGGGGCCTGAGATCAGGAATTTTGAAGAGGCTGCCCTCTATGCTCTCAGGATAAAGGACGAGGTGCAGAGGCAGCAGGGGATCACCTGTTCTGTGGGGGTTGGGCCTAACAAGCTTATTTCAAAAATTGCTTCGGGTTTTCAAAAGCCCGACGGGCTTACAGTTGTCAGGCCTGAAGATGTTCGGGATTTTCTCTTTCCTCTGCCGGTTTCTAAGATTCCGGGAATTGGAGAAAAGACAACGGAAACCCTGAAAGAGATGGGAATAAGCAGGGTAGACGAGCTTGCAGACTGTGATGTCCAGTTGCTTTCGGAAAAGTTTGGAAAAATGGGGCTCAGGATGAAGCAGCTTGCAAACGGGCTCGACTTTGAAGAGGTCGTTGAAAAGGAAGGCGTAAAGTCAATCAGCAGGCACGGAACCTTTGCAGAGGATACGAATGACCCTGTGAAAATCTCCGGGTCCCTGGATATTCTTATAGAGAGCGTGCACGGAGCTCTCCTGAAACACCATTTTCTTTTCAAAACCGTAACCCTTATAGTGCGCTTTGAGGACTTTTCCACTTATACGCGCTCAAGGACTCTCCCTATCTGGACTTCTGATATCTTCGTGATCAAAAGGACAGCCATTCAGCTTTTGTCGGAATTCATGGGCAGGCGGAAATTCAGGCTTGTAGGTGTGGGGGTCACAAAATTTAGAGAAAGAGATGAAAGGCAGACTCTGATTACGGATTTTCCTTAATTGGGTTTCGCCTTTAATTGTCTAACCGCCTCTAATTGCCTCTAATTGCCTCTAATTGCCTCTAATTGCCTCTAATTGTCTGATTGTCTAACTGCCTCCCACTTCCCCTCACTGCCTCTAACTCTTCGTGGCAGGTTTCACTGCAGGCCCAGCTTTTGCAATTCCAAATTCAGGTTCAGGCCCGGGCTGGACAGGGAGGAACTCTTATGCTTATATAATTTTATAATACAAAATCAGATTATATCTGATGGAAAGGTATGTTAGAACGGCACTGGCTCTTCTCCTTATTATTATCCTGAGTGCAGTTATTATTTATGCAGTTCTTCCGTACATAGACTATTTTTTTGGAGGCTTTATTCTTTCTGTAATCTTCAAGCCCCTCTACCACTTTTTCCTGAAAAGAGCCCGGCTTAACAGGCAAATTGCGGCAGTTCTGGTAATATTAATTTCGATCTTCCTTATACTGATTCCCCTTTATTTTCTCATGAGTCTGGTTATCAGTGAAATCCAGCAGATTTTACTTGACCGGGAATCTATTATTATCTCTATTCAGTCCGAAAGTCAGCTTTTTAGCCATCTTTTTTCCAGAATTGATATCCCTTACGATATCCTCCAGACCGGACTGGATGAAAAAATAGTGGATCTGGTTTCGGAAGCCGCCAATTACCTGAGTATACTCATTCTGGGCTCGATTCAGAACATAAGCCAGCAGATAATTGGTTTCCTGATAATGTATTTTCTGCTTTATTATCTTTTAACAGGGGAAGATTCGGATTTTATGCAAAAAATCTTTGTGGCAATCCCTTTCAATAAAAAGAATACAGTTACTCTCCTGGACGAGTTCAGGAACATTGTCCGGACAACCCTGATAGCCAGCGGTGCCATTGCCCTGATCGAGGGTGGAATTCTGACCGCTTCCTTTATTGTTTTTGGAATCCAGGGAGCCTTTCTCTGGGGATCTATCGCAGCAATCCTGTCTTTCTTGCCCGTGGTCGGGACCCCTTTGATCTGGGTTCCTGCAATAATCATTCAGCTTCTCCAGCAGGACTATACTGCAGGCATAGGCATCCTTGTGACAGGAATTTTCATAACAATGGCAGACAACAGCCTCTTCAGGCCTGTAATCCAGAAAAAAGTAGGAGAAATTCATCCTTTCCAATCTTTGCTCGGGATTGTTATAGGAGTCTCCCTTTTCGGACTTGTAGGAATTATCATCGGTCCCCTTCTCCTGGCTTACTTTTACCTCACCGTAAAAATGTTTTCAGAAGAATACCTCTCGGATAAGGAGTGAGATGGATACTTTTATAGTCAACTCATCAATTATACTCATTCAACTTTAAAATTTAGAATTTTTTGTCTCAAAAAACAAGCATTAAGTCTTGGGATTGGAAGATCTGGATGAGTTACCTGATACTTGTACGACACGGGGAATCCGGCTGGAATGTTGACGGCAGGTTTGGAGGCTGGGTTGACGTCCCTCTGACCGGCAGGGGAATAGAAGAAGCCCTGCTCTGTGCTGCCGAACTTGAGGAGATTGGATTGGATCTTGCTTTTACTTCAAAGCTGGTCCGGGCGCAAGAAACCCTCTTTCTTATCCTTTCGAAGCAGAAGAAGATAGGGGTCTTTGTCCACGATGAAGCCGGGACAGGGAAAAGCAGGACCGAAAGAGGAAATGAAGCCGGGACGGACAAAAAAGAAAACCGGTATTCATATCCTCCGGAAACCGAAAAGAACCTTATCCCGATCTATTCCAGTGAAGCCTTAAACGAGCGCTATTACGGGATATTGCAGGGAAAGAAAAAGGACAAAATGAAAGAAAAATACGGGGACGAACAGATCCTTCACTGGTGCCGGAGCTTTGACGAAGGGCCTCCTGAAGGAGAGAGTCTCAAAGATATCTATAGGCGTGCAGTTCCCTATTTTGAAAAGGAGATCATCCCAGCTCTTCAGGAAGGAAAAAATGTAATAGTCTGTGCCCACCAGAACAGCTTGAGGGCGCTGATTAAGCATATCGAAGGAATTTCCAATGAAGACATCCGCAAAGTCAGACTGGCCAATTCAAGGCCCTTAATCTACACACTTTCCGGAGGCAGGCTGGTCAGGGAAAATGCTGAAATGGACCTGGCGGTGAAAAGGAACATCTGAGCTCTTTTTGAGCTCTCGCTGAGTTCTTTTTTCGGGTCCATCCTGATTTGCCTGTAGCCGGAAAAGCATTTGAAGGCAGTTTTTTCAGGTAGTTTATATGTAACCCAGGGGCAGGATATAGAGCGGATCTTCATTTGCGGGCATTTTAAGGACTTTTTTTACCTCCTCATCGTCAAAAGCTCCTACTGCACAGGTCCCGATTCCCAGTTCAACTCCAAGCAGGTATACGTTCTGGGCGGCATGCCCGGCTTCCATATGGGCGTATCTGAGGCCTCTTTTTCCGTATTTGCTTGTTATGCGCGGGTAGACTGCAGAGATAACAAGCGAAACAGGAGCTTTTTTTATCATACTCTCGGAAAGGGCGGCTTCAGAGAGCTTTGTCCTCATATCGCCAGGGATTTCCTGAATAAGGGAATGTTCTTCTGCAATGTACCTGTAGATCCCGGCTTCAAGTCCGCTGCCCTTCCCTATGACAATATGGACTTCAAGCGGGTAAAGTGCGCCTGCAGAAGGTACTGTCCTTAACCCCCCTTTTGAACTGATCCCCTGGGTTGCCCAGAGGAAACGAGATATTAGCGGCTCGGAAAGTTCTCTGTCGGCATATTCACGTAAGGACCTCCGTTTTGCAATAAGTTCCTCGATATGACTTTTGCCCGCAGCATCCGGTTCAGGCAGCTTGATCTTCATTGGCAGGTCGGTAAGACCCTGATTTCCCATATTTATTCCCCCACTTTTAATGCAAAGTTTTTAGTTCTTAATTTTTCAGTTCTTAATTTTTCAGTTCTTAATTTTTCAGTTCTTAATGTTTTATTTCGTTATCCTCTTCATTGTGTCTT
This sequence comes from Methanosarcina sp. 1.H.A.2.2, assembly GCF_000979975.1. Classification (NCBI taxonomy): domain Archaea; kingdom Methanobacteriati; phylum Methanobacteriota; class Methanomicrobia; order Methanosarcinales; family Methanosarcinaceae; genus Methanosarcina; species Methanosarcina sp. 1.H.A.2.2. Next base: position 15,680 of record NZ_JJQL01000097.1, on the reverse strand, counting down.
CCGAAATCCTGTCCGGAGTCCAGGGAGGGTCCCAGACAAGCTCTACTTCGACTTCTTTTACCCCCTCGATTGCTTCTACCTTTCGTTTTACGTCCTCAGCAATAAGATCTCCCATGGGACATCCGGGCGTAGTCAAGGTCATCCTTATTCGTACCCGGTCTTCTTTTACCTCTATCCCATAAACAAGTCCGAGGTCAATAACGTTGATCGGAATTTCGGGGTCGTAGCAGCTCTTTAGAGCCTCAATAACTTCTTCTTTTGTAACGGTGGTACCATCCCCCTCAAAATGCAGATCTGCAGTAATTTTATGTTTCCCATTAAATAAAAAGGTGAATGGAATTAAATATATTTCCCAGAAACTTCAGAATGGGTTGTTTTCCGGTTTTAATATGCTTTCAGCAATGAAACTGTTCAAAAGCAGGTTGTCCGGAAACAGGGTATTTCAAAAGCAGGCTTGTTCAACTTAGAAACAGGCTTGTTCAGCCCAGAAATAGGCTTGTTCAAAAAAGGAGTTTTCAAAATAGCTCAACTGCACACCAGGGCCGGGTTTGTGGTGTGTAGATATAGTAGATGTGGTAGATATGGTAGATGCGGTGGTAGATAATATATTTGGGTGTTTATGGTACCCGGCCCTGCGAAGTGCAGTTTACGGTTCCAGACGTTGCGGTACTTTTTCAGTCTGTTTTGGTCTATTCGCATGAGTACTGATCTATGCCCCCCATCAGGGTTCACATAGTTAGGAACCAACGTGCTGGTGTGAGTTTTCTGTATCTACAGCTCACTAACTTATAATGTATTTCTCGTGGTTTTAACTCTCTCCAAACAGGATAATTTCGGAAGACTTATATACATGGAAAAATCTGAAGACTTCAGAGCCGTTCATATGAAAAAATTATTAACTTAAATCTTTTTTTGAGTTTCCCTTATATATCATTATCATACGGCTATATTCTCTTAAACATGGTAAAACCTCCGTAGAGGATAAACTTATATATTTGTTTTTCTAAAACCAAATTTATTACACCTGTAGTTTTTTCTGCTTGGAAAGGGAATAGGCTAATTTTTATCTCTTTTGTCCTCTGAGCGAGCGAAGAAGATTAAAAATAGATATATAATTTTGTTGCTTAAAATGCGGAGGAATCCATTATTTCTTTTGTTTGTTCTGTTTCTTTTGTTTCTTACTCCGCAAGCCTGGGACGTGCGAGGGCGATCAAGACTTCCTGTCCCCTCCATGATCCTCTACTGAATCTGGTTTCGGCAAAAATCTCTGTCCCTCCCCTGGCAACAAAGGGCACGCTGTACAGGGATGTTTTTCCTTCAAGGATTTCAGAAAAGTTTTTTGCGGCTTCAAGGACCCGGTTCTGGGGATGGAAGGAGAGGATATTCTTTCCAAGGAGTTCTTTTTCCGTATAAGAGAGGTATTTGCGGAAAGCAGGATTGGAGTGGACAATGCAGCCTTCATGGTTCACTATGAAAATAAAGTCCTTTATACTTTTAAAGAGCCCCTGGAAGTCGCTGCTGGTTTGCTGGAGTTCTGCTTTTTCCTTTAGCCTGCATATCTCGTTTCCGAGTTCAAGGGCAATTGTTTCAAGCTGTCTTCTGGAAGTTTCGGGAATTTCGTCTGCCTTATGGGAACTGAGCTGTATGACTGCGGCAAAGCGACCACCTGAGTATACAGGAATAAAAGCAGCAGCTCGAAGCTTTTCTTCAGATGGAGTCTCAAGAGATGCCATATTTTTAATCTCAAAATAGTGCCTGTAAACAGGTTTTCCTATCCTGAGCAGGTTTGCCAACCCCTGAACTTTCCCAAAACAGGCCGCCGCTTTCACAAAAGTAGGGGCCAATCCCCTGCAGGTCTTTAATTTCAGCTCGCCGCTGCCCTCGTCCATAAGATAGATACAGCCTGAATCCAGAGGCTTGACCTCAAGAGCCAGATCAAGGAGCTGCTTTAAGATTTCCTGAAGTTCATCTGTGGAAGCAAGGGCAATGCCGGTATTGCGGCGGAGACGCAGGAAGTCAGAACTTTGCCTTTTTTCAGTAACGTCAATAACTGTTCCGTACAGGTATTCGATATCCCCTTTTTCATCGGAATGTATAAACGTCTGTTCGTCCACCCAGCGGACCTCTCCGGAAGCTGTGAGAATCCTGTATTCCTGAAAAAAGTCTTTTCTGCCTTCCTTATAATTCCTGAACAGGTTATCCCTTACCTTTTCAATATCAAGGGGATGGATAATGTCTTCATATGTAAGTTCTCCTGAGGTAAAAGACCCTGCCGGATACCCGAAAAGGATTACGTTTTCAGTTATGAATTCCACAGGCCGTTTTTCCCGGGGGTTGCTCAGAAAAACAACTACAGGGCTGCTGCTTACAATTAACTCCAGGACTTTATTCACTTTTAGTGAGTTTGAGAGGTCTCTTTTTATCTTCTTTTGCTCGCTGATATCTCTTGCAACTATAAGAACCGTGTTTTTGCCCTCGTAATCCATTACACGGGCTTCCACTTCTACCGGGATAGAGGTGCCATCTTTTTTCAGATAGGTGGTCTCAAAGGCAATTTTCCCTTCCTGGTATATTTTCTTAACCTGCCTGGAAAACTGGTTTCCATACCTGGTATCGATGTTTGCGGGAGCAAGCTTACGGAGTTCTTCTCTACTGTACCCCAGGTTAGTACACGCCCCTTCGTTTGTTTCCAGGAATTTTCCGTTCCTGTCCAGGATAATTATAATATTGCTGCTTGAGTTAAGCAAAGAGCTGAATTTCTGCTCCTCCTGCTCCAGCTTTTCTGCAAGTTCTCTGCAAGTGGTAATGTCTGAAACAATCCCGAAATAACGGCTTATCCTGCCGTTTTTCCCGTACTGGATGAGAGTCCTGTCCTCAACCCGGCGTACGTTCCCGTTTTTAGTGAGGACCCTGTATTCCAGGGTGTAATCCTTAATTCCCCTTTCAGAGTTGCTTATAACCCCAAAATTAAAAGCTTCAAGGTCTTCAGGGTGAACTATGTCAGCATATAGAATTTTTCCCGCCTTAAAATCAGCAGGCTCATACCCGAGCCCTGAAATGTTTGTAGAAGCAAACTCTACCGGAAAGCCAGCTTCGGCTTTTCTTATGAAAATTACCGGTGGAATACTTTCGAGGAATATTTTCAATTCTTCTTTAGATTCAAAAAAGTCAGGCAGCTCCTTTTCAGGCAGTTCCTTACCTGCGAACTTACTATGAGGGCTTTTTTCCGTAATGCTGATCCCCTGTTAAAATTAATATACGCTGATACCTGTATCTCTGATTTATTTCTAAAACTGTTTATTATAACATATAAGTTTATTAATTAAACTTTCTTTTTCATCACAGGAAAAGATGTATAAAAGGCAATTTAGTTGAAGGGCAATGTAGTTGAACATCAGGAATATAGTTGAACCTATGGTCGAAATAGAGGCTTGAAAGGGTGTTTTGAATGTTAAATTATATATAAAAATCCTCTTAATTACTCTTATTGTGAAATAAACACAATAGGGGGAGTAAAATATGGCTGATAAGACAGATAAAGTTGCGGAAAATATTCCCGGACCTTATTATGTAGATTATGAATGTATCGCATGCAACTTATGTGTGGATACATCGCCAGAGAACTTTAAAATGACTGACGATGACTCTAACGCTTATGTATATAAACAGCCGGATACTGATGAGGAAAAGGAAGCCTGTAAGGAGGCATTGGAAAGCTGCCCGGTTGAAGCAATAGGAAACGACGGCTAAAATGGCCTGTTCGATTTAAGCCGAATTACTTAATTTTTATCGGTATATCTATTTTTTATTTTGAGCAATTTCCCTATCTACTTACAGCTTTTCTCCCGTTTTTCTCCCGTTTTTCTCCCGTTTTTCTCCCGTTTTTATGCAGCTGTTTTTTACAGATTTTTTACAGGTTTTTTACAGCTTTTATTATATCCATTATTCTATCAACCCGATTTCGGAATAGATTCTGGAGAGCCCCTGAAGGGTGGAATACCCTTTTCTTGTGATGATATAGTCCCCGCGTTCACTCCGCTGTAAAACCATGCCCGTATCAAGCAGTTTCTGCAGGTGGAAGAGCAGGTTTCCGCCGCGAAGCCCTGTGAGTTTCGAAAGCTCTGAGAAGGTCTTGCTTTCCCCTGAAAGTGCCTTTAGCATCAAAAGCCTCTGTTTATTTGCTACAGGCTCACAGACCTCAGAGACTATCCTTTCAGGCTCGATTGCACTTATATCGCCTTTTTCGTCTTTTTCTTCCCTGTCTTCATAGATCTGAAGGGAGCGCATAAGTTTTACCTGTTTATCAAAAAGATTGCTGGCTTCTGAAAAGCACCTGCTGCATTGAGGGGTTTTTGCTTCCTTCTTTAATTCTTCAAGCTTGTCCCTGTACATCCTGACAGTTCCCGCCTCGACCCTTCCTCTGCCAACAAGCCCTGCAGTTTCCTGTAAAAGGTCTTTAAACGCCGTTTCACAGAGTTCCCGCGTCTTACAGTTCCTGGTCATCTGGCTGTGCATCCTCTCGTTTGCGTCCTCGCAGAGGTAGTCTACCATGGGCTTCATGAAGTTCTTCCTCATCTCTCCCAGCATCCCTTCAATGTGCTGCTGGTTTGCCCTCTGCAAAAACCGTGAGAACTCATTCCGAAGAGAAGTTACCTCTTCCCTGATGGAGTGCAGTTCCTCTTTGTAGTAGACGTCAGTATCTCCGCTCGCAGTTTCCATTCTTATCAGCCTCTATACCTATTGAAAAACCGGATTGCGTTATATTAAAGGTAAATTATTTAAGGTTAGTCTAATTAACGATCATTTATATTAACGACCCCTCATCTTTATTACCAGCGTGTTATTTTTATTGACCGTGCATTATTTTTTGAGCCTGTCCCAAAACTCAAAATTTGCTTCTTTATATCTCTTATTTTAAGTGGCCAATCGAGCTTCTACTTATGAAAGTAAGCCTGAATAATTTTGGTATTGGGATTAAAACTGGGTTTTGGGATGAGTTCTTTAGTAATCGCAGATCATTTTTATTAAGGGTCATTTTTCTGTACTATCTGAAATTTGTACATAATTATAACGCTCAAGTATATAAATATATACAGCTTTTTAGAGTCCGGTGATAATGAATGGAATTACAGGACATAAACAACTTCGTACAGACTGCTAATGAAGAACAGCTCAAAGCCTTCGGCTTCCTTGGCCAGTGGATGATGGAAAACGGACCAAAGTACTGCACCTGTCCCTCAAAGTGCAACCAGAACTGCGAGCTTGCAAAGGCACTCGGTGGAGCTCTTCAGGCTGCCGGGCAGAGGCTTCAGGGCCAGTAATTGAAAGAGTAAGCAGAATTCCTACTTGAGTTCTACTGCCCCTTCATATTTTCTTCTGTTACAACACATTTATTGCCTGAATGACAGATTTTAATGTATAAATCAAATTATGAAACTATGAAACAAGGGGGAATTTAATATGGAACCAACAGCTTCAGATTGGATTAACTTCTGGGATGCAAACAGTTTTGCAGTGATTACCGACAATACAAAGCCAGCCATGAAATGGGCTGCTTCGGAACTCAAAAAGCAGGGCAAAAAAGTCTATGTCGTTGACCTCTCCGAAAAACCCGACCCCGGCTCCCTGAAAAGCGTTTCCGAACTTCCGACCGGCCTCGACCGTGCCATCATCGGCATAACAAAATCCGAACCCGGAGACCTGATCCCTGTCCTTAAAGAAAAAGGCACCAAAAAAGCCTGGATCCACTGGAAAACCGAAACCGAAAAAGCCCTCAGTGCCTGCAGAGATGAAGAACTCGAATACCTGGCAGGCCGCTGCCCCATGATGTATCTCGGAAGCGGATTAAGTATACACGGCCTGCACAGAACGATTGCGAAGATGACGGGGAAGTATTGAATAAAGGATGGGTTTTATTCGCTATTCAAAACCTTTTTGTGTTCACTGTTTCAAACCCCGGTCCCTATCCCCGTTCGCGCAGTGAACGGCTTTTTCCAAAAGCAAATCCAAGCAGAAATATTTGCATGTCGGATCATATTAACGCCAGCAATTGAATACTGTGAAGCAAATTTCACTTTTCTTTCATTTTCTCCTTAAGAGCCTGAATATTTTGTTCAGTAATCTTGAAGTATGGATGAGCAGGACCAAGTTTACTTTCAACTATTTCAAGTGCCCGGTTATAAAGTGGTAGTGCTTTTTCGTGCTCTCCCATGTTCTCATAGAGTAATGCGAGATTGTTTAGCGTGTTGGCAACTGATGGGTGTTCCGGTCCCAGCACCTTTTCACGGGTGTCAAGTGCCCGGTTATAAAGTGGTAGTGCTTTTTCGTACTCTCCCATGCTCCTATAGAGTGCTGCGAGATTGTTTAGCGTAGTGGCAACTAATGGGTGTTCTGGTCCCAGCACCTTTTCATAGATTTCAAGTGCCCGCTTATAAAGTGGGAGTGTTTTTTCGTATTCTCCCATGCTATCATAGAGTAATGCGAGATTGTTTAGCATGGTAGCAACATCAGTGTGTTCCGGTCCCAGATTAACTTCAAGTATTTGTTTCATTTCTTCATACATCGGAGAAATAAATTTCCAGAATGCGGCTCTGTAAAAAGGATCTGAAACTGAGATAAACCAGTTGAATAATTCTTCTGCTTCTAGAGCTTCTTTTGCGTGGTAGAAGGCTTCGGTAAGGGCGTTTTCGTGTTCGGAGGTTATGGATTTGATGTCGAGGTCTTTTATTTTGTCGCTGTAATAGTCACACATGAAAATGTGACCCTCTTTTTTTAGTTCCTGGTCCTGATGTTCCTGCAAGCTTTTTCTCATTAGTGGATGCAATTGCAGTTTTCCTTCCGTTTCCTGGACAAAAGAGAATCTTCTTAATTCCGAATAAGCTGTGAGTGGATAACCTGTCTTGAAATTATCAATTAAAACCCTGAAGATATCTTTATTCCAGAAACGCGGAGTTGAAAGAACTTTTAGGGTTTCCTGTTCGGGGCCTCTCAGGTATTTCATAAATCTGTCAAAGATTTCACTACGGGTTCTGGAAAAATCATCAGGTTTTGGAGATCTGGTCTTTGCGATTTCATTGTATGTGTCCACTGCAAGTTCGAGGTAATAAGGAACACCTTCACTGCCTTCGAGAATCACTTTTTGAATATCTTCTTCTTCAATTCCGCAAAGATTCAGGAAATTAAAAGCATCTTTATCAGGAAGTATTCCAAGATGATGTTGTTCAAGATAATTATTCCAGTCCTGATCTGCTTCTTCCCAGCGGAGTCCCTCCCTTCCGCAGATCACCCACAGGGATGATTCTGGCAGGTTTGCTATAAGTTGCCTGATCCATTCATCTCTCGAATTAAAACTTCCCTGCCCTCTTTCCTTTTCCCAGAGAGCTTCATAGCTGTCTATGAAGAAAACTGCTGACTTTGAGGTTCTTTGCAGGTGATCAGCCAGGTCCTGTGCAAAGAAAACAGGAAGCTTTTTTTCAATATCCGGAGCTTCCATTTCGGGCAGTCTTGCGAGTTCCTCTTTTCTCCTTAAAGACCAATCTCTAAAACGACCAGGGGTTCTTTCCACAACTCTTTTGATGTTGCTGTAATTTATCGAGACAAAACCGCCAAATGTATCAAAGAGGTCCGTTACAATGCTGTCTTCGGAGTATCCGTCTTTTGAAAGAGGGATCTGGGGATTGACTTTTCGCCAGTATGCGGCATTTGCGATATCGAATAAATGGAAGTTTACGCCGTTTTTTTCCTGCAGCTGGTTTTTCAGGATCCCAAGAAACTTATCTGACTGCCTGTGGGACTCTATGCTGAAATCGACTGAAGCCCATATAACGCCTGTATTTTGATAGGATTCATTATATTCTTCAAGCAGTTTGGGGAGTTCTTTTCGTAAACTTGTCTTGCCGATCCCGCCAACTCCATAGTAAACCAGGACGCTGTAGTCTTTTTCCCCAAGATTTTGAAACGTTTTTTCAAATGCTTTGATGAATTCTTTTCTGTCAACAAACGGTCTCTCTTTTTCCTCAATTAAAGGTGTAGGACAAACTGCCAATCAATTCCTCCGAAACTCAGTTCCTGGTCAACCTAATTTCCAATATTTGAGTGTGTTTTGGACTTGCCCTATATTACACTGCTGAAATATTTCGATTCCAAAACTCGAAAAGCCCTTTCCAAAACTCGACCAAAAACTTTTTAAGTTTTCCCAGAGGGATATATTTAATAGCATTAAAATATTGTACATGACGGGGGAATGGTTAATACGGAAAACGTTAACATTACCGGTGAGAGCGGTAAGTGTTTTGAATCGATCAATGAGTCCAAAACAGTTGAAAAAGTTGACTTAACTGAAGTATGGAAAAGATGTGCAGCTTATATACTTGACATCTTTATCGTAAATCTGTTTGCTTTTCTTATCCTGATTGCAGCTACGTTAACTATCAGTCCTCTGGCTGATATATATGGTATCGCGTTTGCAAACCTGGCACTTTTCGCTTATTTTGTTTACTTTGAAAGTTCAGCAGGGCAGGCAACACCCGGAAAAAAGTGGATGAATCTTAAAGTGGTGGACCTTGAGGGGAGGAGGATCTCTTTCGTGAGGGCATTTTTCAGGTACGTTGCAAGAGGAATGCCGGCTCTTGTCCTGGTAGTCGTAGATGTAGCCGCTAATGGAGTGGGAATAGTTAACGCGCATCTGGTCTGGTACTTCTTCATACCTTTCGTGACATATATCCCGATCCTTTTTATGGACGATGGGATGGGTGTTCACGATATACTGGCATGTACGGTTGTTGTGAAAGGCTCAGCCGGAAATAAGGAGTAATTCAAAGAATAATTCTTTCGCTCTATCTTTTTCGATAGATTTTTCCTTTTTTTTCATATGCCTTTTTCAGCTGTAATGCGGCCGGACTTTACCGCCTCTTTCAGTGCTTGATAATCTCTTTCTGTCTGGTCGGCGTAAGCTACAGCAAAATCGGTTACGGCCTCGCAAAAAGTGTCACTCTTGCCAATATATCCCGAAATGGAGGCTGCATCCCCGGTCCTGGCGTGAGCCCGGGCGAGGCACACGCTGCACACCTTGAGATATGTTTCCAGGCCGGCTTCGTCCAGAGAATTCACGTCAAACGAGCCCTTCATATCTTTCAACTGACGCCAGTAGTACTGGATTCCGGTCGCCGGGTCCTCGATCCATCCCAGAAAAATATCACTGGCAGCCTGCATCAGCTTCTGTCCAACCACCACGCGCCGTGCCTGGCTGGCATAATCCTTCTTTTCGACATAGAGTTCCAGGACCGAGGGGCCGGCCTCTTTCAGTTGCAGTATCAGAGCTTCATCTTTTTCAGTTCCTTCGAGAAGAAATATAATGCAGCGCGTCCCAATGCTTCCAATGCCGCCGACCCGCAAAGCCCCGTCAGAGATCCGAAAGTGTGAAACGAGGTGGTGCCGTTCCTCGGGCAGTGTGTTCACAAAATCCTGGTACAGCTTTTTAACATACTGCTCTGTCATTTCGGCTTTTCGTTCTTCGGGCAGGATCTCACTCAGGCGCGCAAGGAGCGGAGGATCATTGCGAATTCGCCTCCTACCGTCGACCACCTCGGTGAGCTTTTCTATTGCATGCTCCCACGTACTCTCACGTGCTTTCTTGACTACTTTTTGAGCACTTTTCCCAGCCTTCCTGGAGGATTTCTCAAAGACCTCAAGGACCTTCTCCACCTCTACGTTGTAATACCACACGTCCAGAAAGGCAGACTGGGCAAAACGTACCATGGCCCTGCGATAGTATCTGCTGACAACCATTGCCAGTTTCCGGTTCACATCATCTTCAAATCCGTTTTCCCTTCCTGCGACCACCGCACTGGCAGCCAGGCGCTTGAGGTCCCATTCCCAGGGGCCGGGATAGGTCTCATCAAAATCGTTAATGTCGAAGACCAGCTTGCGCTCCGGGGTGGCGAAAATTCCGAAGTTTAACAGGTGCGCATCCCCGCAGAGCTGCACCTGCAGCCCGGTCACCGGGGTTGTGGCCAGGTCGGAAGCCATCACAACAGCCGAACCTCGCATGAAGGTAAAGGGTGACTCCAGCATGCGGCCGTATTTGATGGGCAAAAGGTGTTTCAGACGGTTCTTGTCCTGTTCCTGAAGCAGGAGGATCGGGTCGGATCGAGAAGGGTCAGGTACCCAGATCCCGTGGTTTCTGCGGGGTACATTTTTTCTCAGGGCCCTGCCCCTGTCCTGAAGATCTCGGATAGTAGTCATCCTTTGATTTTCTGACACCTCTAATCCCCCTGAATCATCTGGCTACCTTTTTTCGAACTCGTTTTTCGATTACATCAATAATTATTATATATATTCGCCAATATAAAAACGGCTGTGCCAGGATCCGGGGGAACGACCGAGATCTGTAATTAATTTTTCTCTGTAATATTAACCGATTGAAGACAGACTAATTAACCGATTGAAGATAGACTACCTGCGAGCGTTGAATAATTCTTATTTCCGCCAGCTCCTCTCCATTTTTTCATACAGGCCCAGTAAATTATTTCGCGTGATCTTGAAGTAGGGGTGGTCGGGTCCGTATTCTTTTTCTATTATGTCAAGGGCTTTTTCGTAAAGGTCGATTGCGGTTTCGTATTCGCCCATACTTTCGTGAAGGCCTGCGAGGTTGTTCAGGGTCGTTCCAACATCTGGGTGGGTTGGGCCGAGTGTGTTTTCATAGATCTTGAGGGCTCGTGTGTAGAGGGGGAGGGCATTTTTGTGCTGGCCGAGGATCCTGTGCAGTTCGCCAAGATTATTTAAGGTCTTGGCAACCTCGGGATTGTCCGGCCCAAGGACACGCTCACGGATTTCAAGGGCTCGCGTGTAAAGTTCAAGGGCTTTTTCATGACGGCCTTTCTGGACATAGACGCCTGCAAGGTTGTTCAGGGTCGTAGCAAAGCCGGCGTGTTCGGTTTTTCCCAGTTTTTCCATGATCTCCAGAGAGCGCGTATAAAGAATCAGGGCTTTTTCATACCTTGTTGTCTGGAAATAAAGCAGGGCAAGGTTGTTTAAGGTCTGGGCTATCTGCGGGTGTTCTTTTCCGTATACCTTTTCCTGAAGTTTCAGAGCCTGCCCGTATCTTTCCTCGGCTTCCTCAAGTTTTCCCATTTCCGAGAGCAGGACTCCAAGATTGTTCAGGGTGCCGGCAGTATAAGCCATGACTTTTTTATTCTCGGGCTCCTTTTCCGCAAGTTTTTCAAGCAGCCCGAGGGCACGGATGAAAAGTTCTTCCGCTTTTTCCGGCCTTTCTATTCCCTTATAATAAAAAGCCATCCTGTTAAGTGTCCTGACAGCTCCCGTATTCTCCGGACTCAGAAACTTTTCCTGAATTTCAAGAGCCCGGTTATAATACAGAAGGGCTTCTTCCTGCCTGTCCATAACATAGTAGAGAATTCCAAGTTCACTGAGCGTATCGCCGGTCTCAGGTTGCTCCGGACCTGAAGTTTTTTCACGGATGCTGAGTGCTCTTGAAAATAACTTCAGGGCTTCTTCGTGCTTTCCCATGTAACGATAAATCCCTGCAAGCCCGTTCAACACAGCTGCAGTTCCGGGATCTTCCGGCCCCAGTTCCCTTTCCGCAGTATCAAGCAGCTCTTCATACATGGGTAAAAGTATTTGCCAGGTTGCAGACCTGTAGAAGGGCTCAGCCAGGGAGGTAAACCACTCCACAAGTTCCTCAGGTCCCATTACCTCTTTTGCATATCTGAAAGCCTCCTGCAGTGCGACCTCATCGTCGGAGGTGACCAGTTCAGGGTCCAGGTTCTTTAGCTGCTTCTCGTAGCGCTCAAACAGAGCCCGTTTCTCATCTTCCCGCTTTTTGTTTTTCTCATCAGCTCTACTTGCGGCTGAAATTTCCTCTTTATCAGAGCCATTTGTCGAATTAATCGTCATTTAACCCTCCTGAACGAAAAAACAGGATAATAAAGATCCTAAATCTAAATATTTCAAAGTCTTCCTATATTACACTATCATAAGCACAAAAGCAGCATCCATTACAATTATCAAAGTTCAGTCCTGATAACTTCGAATTGAGTTGAAGCTAAAGTAAAAATTATATCTAATGTAGAAGACCAGGCGTTTACAATAAGAAGGAGTAACATGAAAACGAAAACTTTGAAAAAACTACTGAGTTTCTCTTTAATTTTGATGATACTGCCGTTAAGCGGGTGTATTGACAACAGTGGGAAGAATGTAACCTCTTCGGAAAATGAATCCCTGGTCAAAGGTGGGGATGTGCAGGAGCAGGAGCAGGCTTCCGAAGGCTCATATGTAGCCGGAAAGGCATCTGTCGAGAAAGTGATGATAATCATGACCCGTTCGATCCCTCCTCAGGTAAAGGTTGTGGCTTCCGGGATGCTTGGAGGGAGCTGCGAGAATATCGACAGTGAAAACATTACCATTATAAGGGAAGGGAACCTGTTCCTTGTGGATCTGCCCACGCTTATCCAGAACGGTGTGCCCTGTACCCTTAACCTGGTCCCCTTTGAAGAATACGTTCCAATAGACATCGAAGGGCTTGAGCCCGGGGAGTACACGGTCTCGGTCAACGGGATAAACGCAAGCTTCGTGCTGGGGGACTATTCCACTCCTTCCAAAACCTACGGGACTATTCAGGGAAATATCCTTTTTGAGAGTCAGAAAGCACCTGTTGAGGACGCAACTGTCTACATCCGGCTTGACGACGTCAGCCTTGCAGACGCTCCTTCAACCGTGATTGCCGAAACCTCAATTGAAGGCGTGTCCGTGGGGCGTGAGGGGAATAATTCTATACCATTCACCATGGGTTTCCCGGAACTCGCTGGTAACAGGAGTTATTCCCTCCGTGTTCATGTAGACGTTGACGGAGACGGCAAAGTCTCAAAAGGAGATTACATTACAACGTGGCACAATGGGGTGCCTGCAGGCCAAGAAGAGGTCCAGCTGGACGTGACGGTAAGCTCGGTGTGATACTAAACTAAGGCAGCAAGTTTCAATAAGCTGCAAAATGCCCCAGTTTTAACTTTTCTCATTACTTTTTTATTTTTACTTTTATTTTACTCAATTAGGTTTAACAAACTTAATATATTTTACATTTAGATCCCCTTTCAAAAATAAGGTGATTTTTGCAACAACGATTAAACTTATTGAATCTGCCGTAGGTCATAATTACAGATACCCCACAGTCCCATTTTGGAGGAGATGCGGGGGTATTCAGGTATGGCCTGACATATAACCTGACATATAACCTGACACCTGAAGAAACGGCCGCTGTCTCGGACCATTATCCTGTGTATGCAGAGTTTTCGCCGGTTACGAAGGGAAATGACAGGAAAATATTAGAGGAATATTCTCCGGTTATTCTCCTGTTTTCTGGGAAACATCATTTTTTTAAGAAAAGGTATTTCATATATCTACCGATTAGGTTTTTTCTTGACAATAAACAAAGTTTTTATATGTATTGAGCACAATTACTTTTTAACTTTTAAACTTAGTAAATTCCATTGTATTTGGGGAAAACGATTAAGGTATTTAACTTACTGTCTTAACTTACTGTCTTAACTTACTGTCTTAACTTACTGTCTGGTAAGTTTTTCGAATTGGGGAAAACGATAGGGTACTTGATGCAATTGTTTAACTGAGTCTGCCAAAAATACTCGTTACTTTTAGCTCTGGCGTCTTAATGGATATAATTCGTAATATGGATGCACGAGTCTGTATATGGGCTGGTAGAAACATCTACTGCGTATATCAGTTCAGGGTTTGGAACAATAGTCTATTTGCCAGAAGCATCTGTATTTTGCCAGGTCTCTTTATATATGCAGATTGAGGGGTCATGGAAATGAAAAGTATACTTGTAGTTGAGGATAGTCCTGCAATTATGGAACTTATCAGGTTCCTTCTTACTACTTTTGGCTATGAGAGTAGAGAAGCCATAGATGGGTTTGAAGCTCTCAAAATTGTTAAAGAAAACAGGTTCGATCTCATACTTCTTGACACACAGCTGCCAGGATTTGACGGGTTTGAAGTCCTTAAAGAGATCAAAAAGATCCCTGAAATCCGGAGGACGCCTGTAATTGCCCTTACAGCTCATGCCATGCAGGGAGATGAAGCCAGGTTCTTAAAGGCAGGATGCAGCGGATATGTATCAAAGCCCATTGACATCGGCAGATTCAAATCAATATTAGATACATGCACAGGTTGCCAGGTATTGTAAGGAGTTTACACAGGTTCTGGTCCTTTAAGGGGGATGATGGATGGAAAATATTTCAAAGTCGCCGTTCACAAAAAGGTCTAACGAACTCATGCTTATTCTGGTCCTGGGTTTTATATTTACATTGGCAGCTTCTAGCTATAATCTTTTTGAATCTGTCGTATTGTTTGTTGAAAATTACATTCATGAGGGAATGGGACTCCTGCTCATTCTTTCGATATATACCTCGTTTGGACTGGGAATATTTTCTCTCCGAAGATGGATGGAACTCGAAAGTACCCTCACACTTTACAGGGAAGCAGAAGACGGTCTCAGGGAAAAAGATGTGATGTACAGGGCTCTATTTGAGCAGTCCAATGACGCTGTTATTATTTCGGATGGAAAAAAGGTTCTGGATATCAATAAAAAAGGTTGTGAAACTTTCGGTTTCGGGCAGAGGCGCCCACGTAATATTTCTCTACTGTCCTTCATTCCTTCTGAGTATCTTCCTGAACTTCAACAGGCACTTAAGGAAACCTTCAAGAAGGATTCTTCTCACTTTGAAATGAGGCACCAGAAACCTGACGGGGAAATTATTGATATCGAAGTTAGCCTGTCCCTTATCGACAGAAAAAACAATATTGTTCAGATTGTAGCTCAGGATATTACCAGCCTGAAAAATGCAGAAAGATGGGAGCATGAGAACCGGAAAAGGCTCAAAACCGTCCTTGACAATACACTTTGCGGTATCCTGCTGATCGAAGCTTCCTCCAGAAAAATTGTGGATGTAAACCAGGTTGCACTGAAAACTACGGGTTATTCTGAAAAGGAAATTATAGGAATGGTCTGCCACCAGTTAGTCTGCCAGGGCGGGGAAGAAGGATGCACTGACCTTTCTCTGGACCCGGCTGGAGACCTCTCGGAGGATTTTCTTTTCAAAGCCAGAGGAAAGCCCATACCAATCCTCAGAAATGTTGTGCCTGTCTCAATAGGAGGAAACGGTTATTTTGTTGAAAGTTTCATTGACCTCTCAGAACGTAAAAAGGCTGAAGAAGAATTTCTGCAGGCAAAGCTTGCAGCTACCGAAGAAAATAATATCCACGAAATTTGATTTTTGAGCCTGACGGGTCAGACTTTCCATAGATGATGAAAAGGATTGCAGTCTCGTCTACGGGGCATTTGACCCCATCGTCGAGCCGGTTGAAAAGCAAGTGTTGATTCAGCTCTTGACTCTTTAAAAGAAAAGATGGGAACAGAGGATCTGAAGGTTCTCTCCGTGTGGATAGACAGGAGTCGACAGCTAAACTTATGACCTCTATGATGGAAAATTATGGTTAATTTGACTGAAAAGGAGGATGAGTTGCTTTATAGCAAAGCTTGTTTTATAAAAACTTGTATGAATACAACTCAATTAGGGCCTAACTGGATTATTTATTTTTAAAATTATTTTTTAAATAAAAAAACTTGAGTTCTATATATCCAATTAGCT
>NZ_JJQL01000080.1:89311-117243 GCF_000979975.1 Methanosarcina sp. 1.H.A.2.2 | reverse complement strand
GGTAATCCTAAAATTCAATGGGTATTTGGTGACGGTTCAACATCTGATTCTCCGTCTCCTTCTGTAAATTTTGGTTCAAAGGGAACAAGAGCAAACACTTTGGTAGTAACTCCATGGAGTGCAGTAACTAAAATCAATATAGGTTATGATGGTTCAGATGGTGGAGTAACTCCAGGTTCCAGTACAATAGAAAATGTAAAAAAACAGAATGTAATAGCTGTTACTGGTTTAGAAAATGTTGCGCCATACCTCCAGGTATGGGCTTCGAGTTATAATCCAATAACTGCGCTGGATTTCAATAACTTCACGGCACTGCATACGATTGAGTGTTTTTATTGTACATCACTGGCTACCATCAGACTCCGTAACGTTCCATCTCTGACCAGGCTTTGTCTTGAAAATTGCAACATTTCTTATCTTGATCTCTCAGAAGCTCCTTCTCTGGCTGATCTTCGTGGAGCATCTCAGAGAAGTTCAACATATACAATAAATTGGGGTACTACAGGAGCTCAGATATGGCATATATGTGTTAGAGATAACCCGCAGATGACCAGCACCTTCCCGGTCAATCAGTTTCCACTTCTCAAAGACTGTTATATATGGAACGGTAATCAAAGCGGTGCTCTGCACCTGACTTCAACAAATTTGAAAAGCGTTCTATCAGCCAATAATCATTATAATGCTGCTAATTTTTCTGGTTGTTTCCCTGCTGGTAGAAAATGTACTGTGAATATGTATAATAATGACCTCACAAGTTTAGATATTTCCAATGATCCCGGTTTACTTTATTTAAATGCTAGTCGTAATTCATTAAATCAAACAGCAGTAGATGGGGTACTCCAAACACTGGATTCTTATAATACTAATGGTGGGGATTTAGATTTAACTGGAAATGCTGCACCATCAACTACAGGAATAGCACATGCAAATAATTTAACTGCCAGGGGATGGAAGGTTCAAAGTTCATTCCAAATTCGAGATTCAGAAAAGCAATTTTGAGTTTTGGGATCAGCTCAATTCTTTCTGATTTACCTTTATTGGTCTTTCTTTTTTCTTTTTCTTCTGACTCCTTTTATTTACTGGAATATTGGACTTTATCTTCTTCTTCTTCTATTGTATTTTCGGATTTCAGCTGTATCTTATACCCTCTAAATCTACTAAAACGCTTAATTTTACTCCTGTTACTCTCTTGTAGCCACATAATCGATGTTTTCCCTTTTTTATCGGAACGTCTATTAACTTCCTTATGCTTGGAGGCCTTTCTGTATGCGGTTTATGTGGGGGAAGATAAGGGTCTATGGATTTCCATAGAACGCCATCAATTTCAAAAATTGACATTCAGTTAAATTTATAATTCTAACATAATATCAGTTTCAGGATCGTCTCTATAATATATCTTCTTGTCGCACAATTTGCTGGTTGATATTTCGCCTTGAAACACTCTAACTAATTTGTTTTCTAGGCTTACAGGAGCAAAATGTACACAGAGCAGAAAATAACACTCAGAATACGAGTATGTGAGTATCTTGAAAATATCAATTTCTTACTGATAGACTAACCTTTCCCAGGAGAGGGAAAAATTAATGAGAATTGAGTGCAAGGTAAACAACACATATCTGAAATTACTCAAATGAAATTTTTCCCTTCTTCTGGAGTGTCCATCTTGAAAGTAAAAAAAGCAGTTATCCCTGCAGCAGGTCTCGGAACCCGTTTCCTGCCTGCCACCAAGTCCATGCCAAAGGAAATGCTCCCGATCATCGATACGCCCGTCATCCAGTATGTCGTGGAGGAGGCCATAGCCTCGGGGATCGAGGACATAATTATCATCACGGGAAGAGGCAAGAGGGCCATTGAAGACTACTTCGATGATTCTCCTGAACTGGAGATGCACCTTGCGAAAAAACACCAGACCGACATGCTGAAGCTGGTGAGGAACATCTCCTCCCTTGTGGATATCCACTACATCCGCCAGAAAGAGCCAAATGGTCTGGGAGATGCGGTTCTAAGGGCAGAAAACCATATCGGAGATGAGCCTTTTGCAGTGCTTCTCGGAGACGATATCATAGTCAACGACAAACCCTGCACTGCCCAGCTTATCGAGAACTTTGAAAAATACGGAAGGTCAACCATCGCAGTCGAAGAGGTGCCTTACGAAAAACTGAGCAGCTACGGGATTATAAAGGGCAAGCCTATTGATGATTCCCTGTACGTGCTTGAGGATATTGTGGAAAAACCCTCTCCTGAAGCTGCTCCTTCCAATATCGGAGCAATCGGACGCTATGTCTTTACTCCTGAAATTTTTGATTGCATAAAGGAAGCTGGAACCGGTGTAGGTAGTGAGATCCAGCTCACGGATGGCATCCGGCTCCTGAACAGGTCTCAGATGATCTACGCCTGCAGGTTCAAAGGAAAACGCTTCGATACCGGGGACCGGCTTGGGTATGTAAAGTCCATAGTGGACTTTGCCCTTAAGAATGAAAACCTTAGAGATGATGTACTTGAGTACCTGCGCGAAATCCTGGCAGTTGAAAAGGTTCCGGCAGAAAAGAAAGAGTAAAGGTAATAACAAACCAGATAATAAAAGAAGCATCAAGTAAGATCGATTTAAAAAAAGATAGCCAAAAGACTATCTAATAAATAGGTAATAAATGGGGGCGATAATTTCTGCTGATTTTCACCAGCAGAGTCCCTCATAATCCACATTTTTCGCTTTAATTACCCGCCTTCCGTCAATAACTATCTTTCCTTTCATGCCCTGGAATTCGGAATCGAGATTCTTGAACTCCTCCCATTCAGTCATCACAAGACAGGCATCTGCATCTTTAAGGGCATCTGAGGCCTTATCAAGGTATTCGATTGTGGGAAAGACGCGCTTCATGTTGTCTGTTGCCATCGGGTCATAAGCCGAAACTCTGGCTCCAAGCCTGAGGAGTTCAGCAATCACAGGAATTGCTCTGGATTCTCTTATGTCGTCCGTTTCATTTTTGAAGGCAAGTCCAAGGACTGCGATCTTTTTGCCTGCAGGATCCCCTATTTTCCTCTGGAGAATTTCAGTCATAAGAAGGGGCTGCCTTTCATTTACAGCTATCACGGACTCAAGGAGCACAGGAGCGTATCCTATTGCTTTTGCTTTTCCTATAAGCGCTTTTACGTCTTTCGGGAAACATGACCCTCCAAAGCCTGCCCCGGAATTTAAAAACTTTGAGGATATCCTGAAGTCTTTCCCTACAGCTTCCATGACCTCATAGGTATCGATCCCCAGTTTTTTGCAAATATTTCCTATTTCGTTGGCAAAGGAGATCTTGGTTGCAAGCAGGGAGTTATTTGCATATTTGATCATTTCCGCGGTTGCTGGACTTGTACGCGTGATCTCACATTCAAAGGTCCTGTAGAGTTCGGAAACCAGATCTCCTGAGCGTCTGTCGATTGCCCCAACAACTATTTTGTCAGGGTGCATGAAATCCTGGACTGCCTTTCCTTCCCTGAGGAACTCTGGATTCATTGCGACACCGAAATCTTTTCCGGCTGTCTTTCCTGATGCTTCTTCAAGGACCGGGAGGACAAATTTTTCTGTCGTTTCGGGCACTACTGTGCTTTTTACTACCACCACATGGTAGCCTTCTTTCTTTGCCAGGGCTGCACCGATACTGGCTGCTGCTGCCCGGACAATTGAAAGGTCTATACTCCCATCTTCGGCTGAAGGTGTTCCTACACAGATAAAGGAAATATCCGTTTCATTGACCGCAAATTCATAATCAGTAGTTGCTATGAGTTTTTTTCCTGCATATTTTTGCAAAAGCTCTCCGAGCCCCTCTTCATAGATGGGGGGAATGCCTGCGTTTATCTGCTCCGTTTTTTTCCTGTCAATATCTACACAGATGATTTCGTGTCCGACCTCTGCAAAACAGGCTGCAGTGACTGAACCCACATACCCTGAACCTATAACCGAAACTTTCATAATCTGAACCTCTTTCTTGGGAATTGAAGAGGTAATCGATCCCAATTCTTATTTATTTTTTGATAGGCTGTATCTCTTTGCAATTCCTGGTTTTTGAAGGTTCTCGTTTTCAGGCTTTCATATACTTATCTTTTTCGTACCGGTTTGAATATTTATATAGTTTGACAGTTTATAGGTTTCTATAGTTAGAATTTAGTACATGTTCTTACAATACCGTTAATAATAAGTTGGGGGATTTATAGTGCTTTCAATGCTGATCCTGGGTACCGAAAATCTTGCTCTGGGAAATCATTTTCCTGGTTCAGGCATCTGTTTTGTTTACACGGACTTTGGAGTTCCTGAATTTTACAGGATAACGGTTCTGGGACTAATCGTTCTTCTGGGGATGAAGGAAATGCTTCTGGTTTCCCTGAAAGAAGACTCTTTTTCAATAGATTCTATTGATATGGGGATATACCCTCTGTTGATATGTTTTGTTACCAATTTCCTCTTTGCGTGTCTGGAAATGATTTTTACAGGGTTAACCCCTTAAACCCTTTAATTTTTTTGCGTTTTAGTTGTTTTCTTCGTTCTTCTGGGGAGACCTTCCTGCTAAAATGTTACGGGGTAATAATAGGTTATTTTTTTCGTTTGTGAAGCTGAAAAACTCGGAATTATCTGTGTTTTTTATTTGTTACAGATCTTAGTTCAGAATCTTAGTTTCCAAAACTATTTATTCTAAACTCTTTATCTTTTAAGCATAATAGTATTATGTTAGTGATCCTATCAGAATTAAAAATTTAAATTTAATGAGGCGCTGTAATGTGGTGGAACTATGCCGAGGGGGTCGGAGTTGCCATCACCTATTATCAGCTCAGGGGAAATTTAAGGGACATTAAAATCTGAAGTTGGGTTCGGAAAAAAGGAACTTAGGAAGAACCAGGGTCTATCTGACTGCTTCTCTAATAAATGAAGTCTAGATGAAGTAGAATGACTCCCTGATTTCTCGAAAGTATCTTGCCTGATCTGTTTCTGGATTTGGCATTTAAATTCGTTTCTTACCTTCCTTTATACCGTTGCCTTCTCGCAAGAAAAGCTGTCCTTTTCCTCAATTAATGGAATTATGATTGGGGGATCAGTTCGGGAGTGAAAATCTTGAGGGTCATTGTTGATATAGGGCATCCAGCCCACGTTCATTTTTTTAAAAACACTATCTGGAATCTTGAAAAAAAAGGACACCAGGTTATGGTTGTCTCAAGGGATAAAGATGTTGTAATAGAGTTATTAGATGCCTATAAAATCCCGCATACCGTTTTAAGTAAGGTCAAACAGGGCAAGATTCACCTGTTTGAAGAGTTGTTCATAAGAGATTCTAAACTTTATAACATCGCTCGCCAGTTTAATCCGGACCTCATTATGGGCATTCTTTCCCCTACTGTTGCCCATGTTGCGTGGGCACTGGGGAAAAAATCCATAATTTTTAATGACACTGAACATGCAAAAATAGCCCAGAAATTGACCTATCCTTTCTGTGACATTATCTGCACGCCCACATCCTTTAAAAAAGATTCAGGAAAAAAGCAGATCAAGTACAGCGGATATCATGAATTGGCATATCTTCATCCAGCTTATTTCTCCCCAAATCCTGAGGTTTTACAGGAACTCGGTGTGGAGGTGGGCGAACCGTTCATAATCCTGCGCTTTATTTCATGGGGCGCACACCATGATGTAGGACAGCATGGAATCGATAATAAGCTAGCACTTATTAAAGAACTCGAAAAATTCGGGAAGGTTTTCATTTCTTCAGAAGGAAAACTGGCAGAAGAATTTGACCGATACAGAATCCGGGTACCCTCTGAAAAAATCCATGACCTTCTTTATTATGCCACACTATGCGTGGGTGAGGGGGCAACCATGGCTGTTGAAAGCGCAATTCTTGGAACTCCGTCTATCTATGTTTCCTCCCTTGCGGGAACTATGGGAAACTTTTCGGAACTCGAGGAGAAATACGGTTTGCTCTTCAATTACAGCGATTCGGAAGCTGCCCTGACAAAGGCTGTGGAACTTCTCAAGGACCCTGAACTTAAGAAGACCTGGGGCCTCAAGAGAGCTACCCTACTCAGGGATAAAATTAACGTAACCGAATTCATGGTCGAACTCATAGAGAGTCTTCCTGGAAAAAAGTCCGGGGTTTCCGTATCTGCGGTTTCGGATGAGAGCTATGTATGATTTACTAAAGCAAAACGCAAAGATATGGGATATTTTTTCCCGAAAAGAAGAGTATTTACCTGAAAAGCTCGATGAGCACGGGCGTTTTCTTTTTGCTGAGAAAGACCTCAGAAACGCCTCTGAGCCGGAGGCATCCAGATACCTGGTAGAACACGGGATGGAAGTTGAATTTCCGGAAAACAAAACCTTTGCTGTGTGTTTGACTCATGACATGGATGATATTTACCCTCCTCTTTCCCACAGCCTTCTGTCCTCAGCCTACTGCCTGAAAGATCTGGATTTCCGGAGTTCGGCAGCTCAGTTCCTCTGGAAATCCCGAGGTCCTGAGCACTCGCCTTACCTTAACTTTTCCGAAATCATGGATCTTGAGGCAGGTTTTGGAGCAAAGTCCTCTTTTTACTTCATTGCCAGCAGAGAGGACCCCAAAAGGTTCAGATATGATATAGAGGATGTAGAAAGCTATCTGGGAGAGATTTCCGATAGAGGTTGGGAAGCTGGTCTTCATGGTGGATATTATTCATATAACAACCTTGAAGCGCTAAAAAGTGAAAAAAAAAGGCTGGAAAACGTTCTGGGTAAAAAAGTCATAGGTTTTCGCAACCATTATCTCAGGTTCAAAACTCCTGAAACCTGGGAACTGCTTGTAGATGCCGGTTTTAGCTATGATTCAACTTTCGGATACAGTGATTCAGTTGGCTTCAGGAACGGCATGTGTCACCCTTTCAGACCATATAATCTGAATGAAGATCGGGAAATAGGCATCCTGGAAATCCCGCTTACTGTAATGGATGTCGCTCTTTTCAAAGATTCCAGATCTTTTGAGGAAGCCTGGAGATGCACAAAGAACCTGATAGATACAACAGCAAGGTTCAATGGGGTCATTACCCTGCTGTGGCATAACTTCGTTTTCGGGTGCAGTTTTAGAAAAGACTGGATCAAACTCTATGAAAAGGCTTTGCAGTACTGCTCTGAAAAAGGGGCATGGATGACAAGCGGAGAAGAGATTTACAGGTGGTGGGAGAATGAATTCTGATTCTAATGGGAAGTACCTGCTGATTACACCTGCAAGGAATGAAGAGGAAAACCTTCCTGATGTTTCTGAGTCTGTAACAGGGCAGAAAGTAACACCCGCACTATGGATCATAGTGGACGATGGGAGTACGGATGAGACTCCCCGCATTCTCGAAGGGCTGAAGGCAAGATACTCCTGGATTCAGAGCATAAGGCTCCCTCCAAGGCCAAGAGATATAACCTTTCACTATAGCTACGTCTGCAAACAGGGATTTGATCATGCACTGGATTACTGCAGGGAAAATTGCATTGAGTATGATTACATAGGTCTTCTTGACGCCGATACCGTACTCGATGAAAACTATTTTATAAAGTTACTGGGTGAATTTGAAAAAGATTCCTCTCTTGGGATTGCAAGCGGAGGGGTTTACTATGATGTTGGCGGCAAACTTTCACGAGAAGTATCAGATAAAAATCTGCCCCGCGGTACAGGAAGGCTCTGGAGAAAATCCTGTTTCCTTGAAACTGAAGGTTATCTGGTAGAACCATCCCCTGATTCCATTTCCAATATTAAAGCCCTTCTTCGGGGCTGGCAACTCAAGCAGTACGCAGATGTAGTTGAAATCCAG
Source organism: Methanosarcina sp. 1.H.A.2.2 (assembly GCF_000979975.1). Classification (NCBI taxonomy): domain Archaea; kingdom Methanobacteriati; phylum Methanobacteriota; class Methanomicrobia; order Methanosarcinales; family Methanosarcinaceae; genus Methanosarcina; species Methanosarcina sp. 1.H.A.2.2. Next base: position 109,437 of record NZ_JJQL01000080.1, on the reverse strand, counting down.
AAACGAAAGACGAGTGCAGGGGAGGGACTCTGGAAAGGATATGTAAAAAACGGCTGGATGGCTTATTATGTGGATAAGAATTTGCCTGTGGTTCTGTTAAATACGCTTTATTATACTCTGAAGTCTCCCTATTACACAGGAATTGCATACCTCTATGGATATCTCAATTCAACCCTTAAGAGGGAGAAAAAGATCAAGGACATGGAAATACGGGCTTACTATAGAAGTTTAAACCTCAGGCTGTTGTTTTCCCGAATCTCGGGAGCTTTAAGCCGTAACTCTACAGATACCCAGCAGGGAGAGCGGTGAATATCTTGAAATATTTTATAAGAGTTATGTATTGAAGGTGATAGTATGAAGATGCTCTTTCTGGATATAGTCTGGCCCCTTTACCTGGCTGATGGTTCGCTTATCCACAGGCATGAGCTTGTAAGCAACCTGGCAAAGCTGGGCAATGAAATCCATATCTTCACTACCGATAGGTCTACTCTTTCTAACCTGGACAATATCCGCTGCCATTATATACGTCCTGGGAGCCTTCTAACCCTCACAATCAACTATTTCCGGAGCTCTGCAGGTCTGGTCGGTTCCGAAACTTTTGATGTGCTGTATACCAGAAATCCGAATTTCGGTTTTCTTGCCGGGCTCTTTTGCAAAAGCAGATGCAAAACTCTGGTTTATGAATTAAATGGAATCCCGGAGGATGAAAGCAGCCTTATCAAATCCAGGTGCAGTGAGGAGAAGTCTTTGCAAGAGGAACAAATGGTAAATTTATCCCGGTATTTTTCTTCTGCAAAAGCCAGCTTAAAGGTTTCGGTTTTGAAAAAAGCTCTTGGACTTTCAGATAAGGTAATCGCAGTAACTCCAGGAATAAAAGCGAATCTTGAGAGTTCTTACAACATTCCAGGAGACAAAATAACTGTGGTATCCAACGGAGCAAACACTTCCCTGTTCAAACCTCTTGAGCAGGAGGCCTGCAGGAAAGAGCTTGGTCTGGAAGCGGAAACTCCTTATATCTGTTTTGTGGGAAACCTTGCTCCCTGGCAGGGGGTAGAATATCTGGTAAAGGCAGCTTCTTCAATACTTTCCAGGTCTCCTGAGTGCTGTTTCCTTATTGTTGGCGATGGAGTTATGAAAGAGGAGCTGCTCAACCTCTCAAAGGAGCTCGGAGTTGCAGACCGGTTTGTTTTCACAGGTGTGGTTTCCTATGACCGCGTGCCTGTGTACATCAATGCAAGTGATATCTGCGCTGCTCCCTTTATCCTGGCCAGAAACGCAAAAATAGGGCTCTCCCCTCTGAAACTATATGAATATATGGCTTGCGGAAAGCCAGTTGTTGCGAGTGCAATCAGCGGGGTCGATGATGTCCTTAAGGCTTCAGAAGGGGGAATTCCTGTCCCTCCAGAAAACCCGGAAGCCCTTGCAGAAGCTATCTCAAAGCTACTTGATAATCGGGAATTGAGGGCGAGACTGGGCTCAAAAGGTTTAAGTCATGTTACTGAAAATTACAGCTGGTACAGTGTTGCGAAACAGGTAGACGGGGTCTGCAAATCGGGACCCAAAGGCTGAACGCCCGGAATCCGTCTTTCGAATGTTATTATAACTTGTCAAAAATACAAATTATTGTCTTTCACACGGGGCTTAAAATGGACGAAATTGAAGTCAGAGAATTATTACAGTCTGAATATAATGACTGGGATCTGCTTGTGGAAAAAGCTCAACCCGGTACGCTCTTTCACACAAGTGACTGGCTGGGAATCTGCAGAGATGTCCTTTCCAGAGACTTAAAGATTTATGGTTGTTTCAGAAACGGTGAGCTTGTGGGTGGATGTCCCATTTTCATTAAGAACATCAAAGGTATGCTGAAAGTAGCATCTTCTACCTGTAATATGACTGATTATTGCGGTCCCCTTATAAAAGAGGGAGCCAGCTCTAAAGCTAGCAAACGTATGCAGGATACACACGAGATCCTTGAAGCTCTTAGAGAATTCCTCTGCAATCAGGGATTCGACAGCATTACCCTTACACTTGCCCCCGGGCTTGAAGACGTAAGACCTTTTACCTGGAAAGGATGGGAGTCGAGTGTACATTATACTCATCATCTCGACCTTAAAGAAAATGTAGATAGTAATCTTTCTAGGAAAATCCGGAGAGAACTTAAGAGCGCAGAGGAAGCAGGGCTTAAAACGAGAGTCTCAAACGACCCTGAAACTTATTATCGCCTGCTTTCCCTTGTCTATGATAAACAAAATCTGGAACCTCCTGTGCCAAAGGAATTCTTTGAAAGGGTATTTAAGTTGATCCAGGAGAAAGATGTTGGCTATATGTTTGTCTCAGAGACTCCCGAAGGAGAAGTAATTGCTTCTCATCTGAACCTGTATGGTAAAAAATGCACGATTACCTGGTCTTCAGCTCTTAACCCTGAATTCGGTAGAATGGGCCCAAATGCGCTTCTCTATTATAATGAGTTTCTCGACCTGAAGTCCAGAAATTTCGAATATATGAATGTAATGGCAGCAAACATCCCAAGATTTACGGACTTTATTATGGGATTTTCCCCGAAGATTGTCCCTTATTATAGAGTAACCCTGCGCAGCAAAAAATATTCCCTTATGAGGTTATTATACCAGGCTACACATGAAGAATCAGAATGATTGGAGAAGCAGGAGAACTTTATTCTTGCTTAAAGGAATATAAAGGAATATTTTCCTCACTGAAAAGAATAATTCCTTATCGAAAATCGGAATAAGCTAAAACCGAAATCAGGATATTTTTCCTGAAATCGGAATTTAATCCTTTTTTTGTTTCCGGGAAGGAGGTTTAATCTCCTTCTCAGTTCCTATTTCTTACGTTCACAAGAAAAGTTGAGAACATTTTTCTGAATATAGGATCGTCGTGAAGGGTTATTACGTAATAGATAACTGTTATGATGACGGCTGCAAATATTATTACGTAAAAGCTTGAAGAAATCATTTCTATTAAAATTAATGGGATCGAAACGATGAGGCCTATTGCCGCATATTTTATAAGGATCTCTATGCTTTCTTTCTTGCTAATTCCTGCAAGACCCAGAAGGTATGCATTGTTCCAGAGCCAGAACACAATTCCTGTAAAGCTATACAGGGCAAGAGCGAACTCAGGGCTTCCATAAGTTCCCCCAATGACCAGGGCTACTATCCTTGAGACCAGGAGAATTATACTGAAGGTAAGCCAGACGGTCTGTTTCTCAAATACATTATAGAGAGTTGATATCGGTGAAGAAAGAAAGACCAGGAAGATCCAGGGCACAAGAATTTTTACATATGTGCCTGCAATGCTCCATTCCTCTCCGAAAGCAAATGTGAAGATCTGCTCTCCGAGAATAATCAGGAGTATCATAGGGAAGATTCCTATCGAGATCAGCTTTTTATAAACCTCCCCAACTATAACCTTCATGTCTCCTTTCCCGTTCCCGTTCTTAACTTCGCTTACTTTCTGGAAAAAAACCTGTCCTATAGCGCTGCCTACAATTCCCATTGGAAGGTTTACAACCTGATTTGCAAGTGAAAAATGCCCTACAACTGATGTACTGTAAAAGTATGCGAGCAAAAAAGCAGGGACCTGTGGAGAAATAGTGTTTGCGATCGATGACCAGGAACTGAATAACGGAAATTTTTTGTATTGAATGGCCATCTCTTTCATTCTTTTTAGTGAGATCTTTTTGAAAACTTGAATATCTTTTTTTATGCCCTTGAGCATGACAAGATCTGCAAATACATATCCTGCAATGAATCCGCCTACCAGGCCGAATGGGGTAATACTCCATTTCGCAAATCCTATTTGAAATGCCTTTGATGTTAAGGTGTTCGAAACTCTGGACCCTGCAATGACTCCAAACCGGGTTTTTCTTGAAAGCCAGTAATTTTGCACAAAAAACATACCGTTGAGGAATATTATTAGCGGAAGGAGAGGTAAATACCTTGAAACTCCAGGGGTGTTAAAAATCTCAATATCTTTCGGAATAAATAAGACTACGATGCCTGTCAGTAAGGATATGAAAGTTACCAGTACGGTGCATACAGAGGCAACATTTGCAGCATCCTCCTCTGTTTTTGGCAGCATGATCGCAAATTGATACGAAAAAGTAGAAACTATTACAAGTATGCCTGAGATTGACATGAAAAGCTGAAAAATCCCAAAATCATCTGGGTTATAAATTCTTGTGATTATGGGTATAAGAAGTATACTCAGAATCTGGGCAGTAACACTTCCGGATATAAGCTTTAGTACGTTAGTTATAAAGTTCGACATGGGGTTTCCAGCTTTGAAATATATCAATTCAGTTTTTGCCGTAGATAGGGGGTTTCACTCAGGTGATTTATATAATAGTTTCCGATGAAGTTTTATTTTTTTACTTCTTTATTTTCTTTAAGGTAAGCCAGTACCTCTGCATTGTCATATACCAGTGCATACTCCGGAGCTTCGAAGCTGTTGAAGAACTCTACTGGTAATGGCTGGATTATGTTTATCCCGTATCTGTTCGGGTCATTTATGGATATTGGTTCCCCCAGGGATGATCTTCTCAGCAATACCATACGATCGCCGCTTATTTCTCTCGATTCGATCTGGTTTGTATTGAAGTATGTTGCGTTATTTGCATCATATCCCTGATCCCTGTAAAAAAGACAGCTGTCATAGGGAGAATCCATCAGAATGTTTCCTGAGTACACGGCAGATAATGTTTTCACAGGCTGGATTTCAATGTTCTTGAACTGGTTTCTTACGGTTGTCTCTTTTCCTACAAGAGGATTGTCTTTATTAATACCTGGTGTGGTAACCATTACGAATGAGAAGAACAACACTATGATGAAAATTGCAGAAATTTTTGCTTTTTTAGAGTTAAACAGGCTTGTTAGCTTCAATATATATGAAGCAGCTACCAGGACCAGAAATACTGCTATTAGCGGGAACCACCTGCTTGTAAGGAAATTTCTCATGCCCAGTAAAGGAATTCCGTAAGCAAAGCTATACAGAATTACAACAACCAGAGCAATTGAGAACTTATCTATTTTTTCGGCGTCCCTGCGGGAAAACCATGTCAGAACTCCTCCTATTGCGAAGAAAGGTAGGGCAAGGTAGCTTATGTGAAGTATCAGTACTTCCAGTGAGTCCGGATTGGTTGCAGTCCCCACGATAAGTTCCTCACTTGAGTAGCTGGATCCAACCTGAAGTACTTCCATAAGAGGCTTGAAGATCATCTCAAAAAAGGAGGTCTCCGGAGTGACATATGTAAACATCCAGTAGGTTTGCAGGCTAATCACAAAAAAGAGGAGGTAATTAAAACTGGCTGCTGCAGTGGGTAAACTCTCATACAGGAGGTTGTGCAGGTATTTCCCTAATAAAATTGAAACTAAAGACAGAAAAACCACAAAAGTAGTTAACTGGTGGGTCAGCACCATCAGAACCGTAGCCAGGAGAAGAAGTCCTGTCTGCACCAGGCCCGGCTTTTCGCTAAAGATTGCATACAGGATAATTATAAAGTAGCAAAGAACCAGGGAACCCGGGGTTATATTTGTAATCCCGCTGACAATATTGTGATTATTCAAATTAATTAATAAAGCTGCAAGCAAGCCCATCTGAGGGCCTTCGAGTTTCTTTCCTATAAGGTAAATCCCTGCCGTACTGAATATATTGGCAAATCCTATAGAATAAAAGAATCCGTCCTTGATATCCAGTCCGCCCATAAGCTGGGTTATCGAGACAAAAATGTGGGCAAGAGGATAATATAAATATTTATTGCTTATCTCAATAGGGGGAATAGCCCCTGTTTCAGTAATCAGTTTTGCCATTCCTGCATGAAAATAAGCGTCATAGCCCATGAGACTTGGGAAATTATAATAGATTCCGGCTCTTATAAGGATTGAAAGAAGGAATATCTGCAGTAGTATTGAGGTTACCCTGTCTCCTTCTCTTACATACAGGATTTCCGAAGCTATGATTCCTGCGAGTATGCATATCAGGATGAAATAAGATATCGGCCTGTAATACAGGTTCATGCTATATATGAGCACACTTATCAGGAATACGAGATAAAAGGAAAGGTTGAGTACATTCTTTAACCTGTCTTTTCCTGAGGAAATGGGGGCCTCATTTTTAAATTTTTTTCTAAATATAAAATAGATTAAGCAGGCAGAAAGCACAGCAATTCCGATGTCTTTCTGGTTTAAATTGATCAGGTAATATAACGAAACAATAAACACGCCTAAATTGAATCCCATTACACTGAGAATCGTGTCAAGATTTCCTGTAAATCTCTCTTTATACCTTTTTATAGTTTCCATACAACCCTCAACATAACAACTTTCTTTAGGATTATATAGTTTCCCGATGAAGCATTTTTCTTTTATAAGAAGAAGCGTAAAACCCCAGGGTTTTAGCCTGGGGATAGTTCAAAAATCCAAACTATCCTTTTTATCGGACTGCAATTTCTTTTAACATTTCCTTTAAGCCTTGATAGCTGTTTTTCTCCATTCTCTTCTAAACTAATTCTCTTTCTTTTTAATTGAGGTCTCTTTTACTTCTTTTTAAATCCCAGCATTGTCCTTAATGCCTTATTCTTTTTTTAACCAGTTACAGATCTGAGCCCCTGGGTCCACTCCTACTCCTTTTAAAGAGTCAGTTTCATGAGTAAATTCAGATCGATTGCTTCACCCGGCTGCAGCTTCATATCTCAATCATTTTTTCTTCCCTGTATGACTGGATTGCGGCCAGTGCCACTTCCAGAGCATGTTTTCCTTCTTCTCCCGAGGGCATCGGGCAGGTTCCATCCTTTGCACAGCAGATAAAATGGGAGAGTTCCTTTTGCAGAGGTTCGGCTTTTTCTACCCTGGCTTTCTGGATCCAGCCATCGTCGTGGAGCTCTACACTTTGGTCAAGATAGTCCAGATATGCAACACCCTTCAGACCAACAGCCGTAAGCTTCCGGATTTTGTGGGGGGTAAGCCAGTTTGTCTCCACAAGCCCTGAGTATGCATGGTTCAGGCGGAGATGAATTGTCGCATGATCTTCAAAGGAATGAATGTCTGATCCCGCTACGGCATATACCTGGTTTATCTTCATTCCGTAGATACAGGAGATTATATCTATGTCATGTACTCCAATATCCAGGATTACCCCCACATCCCTTATCCTGGGATTGTAAGGCCCGACTCTTCTGGTTGAAACAGAGACGATTTTTCCCAGAGCCCCTGAGTCAACGATTTCTTTTAATTTCAGGACTGCAGGATTAAACCTTTCTATGTGTCCTACCATCAGGTGCCTGTCCATCTCTTCAGCAGATTCTATCATTGCAGCTGCATTTTCCACACTGTCTGCAATAGGCTTTTCTACAAGCACGTCTGCCCCGGCTTCAAGTGCATCAAGCACTATGGGGCAATGAAGGGTAGTAGGAGCTGCGATACTTATTGCGTCAAGCTTTTTTTTCTCAAACATTTTTTTATGGTCTGCAAAAGGCAGTGTATTATATCTTGCTGCAAGCTCTTTTACCCTTGAAGTATTGGGATCGGAAATCCCTATCAGTTTAACGTCTTCCATTTCACTATAGATCCTGACATGGTTCTCCCCCATGTAACCGGTTCCAACCACTCCTACGCGTATCAATTCTTTTACCCCCCACAATAACTTTATCAGGCGCTTTTGTCTCGATTTGTCTGATCTCCTGCAAAAAAAGCAGGGTAATTTACACAGGTAGTATACTATCAGTAAACTATTCAGTAAATAAGATCAATTCGTGCAAAGAAAGACCTTGAGTTCTTACTGCTTTTTCAGATCGGCTTCAATTCGGTTTTTCCATGTTCCTTTCATTGTATGGAAGCCTTCCAGAATACAGGTAAGTTAAATCTCAAACTCTTTTTCCCCAATTGACGGTATATGCTTTCACCATTATGCCGTCTCCCTTTAAATTAATAAATATTCTTAGAATATAAGTTTTAGCCTTAGACTAATATTTTTCATCAGTATACTCTGGCTACGTGCATATATTGAACTCATCTGCCTTATTTTTTAAAGCCTATTGGTACTTTTCATATTTTGCTTGAATCCCTCTGAAATAAAGAACCCCCTAATTACTTTATGCGCTCTCAGGGCATGGATATACAGGGGCGTTTTTTATACCACTTAACTCTATGTTCCCGCAGGTCGCTCCTTTCCCTATTCACCTGAGGGTTAAATAAGCTCCCTGTGGATGTATTATTTTCCGTAACGGCTGCTGCCTGAAGTCCAGGGGTTTTTCCGGTGTTTATTTCCCCCTTTTTCTTCCAGCAATAGCCATATCATTTTTCGCAATGTACTATGCCTTTTATGGTGTTTTTTTCTCTTGCCCGCTCGCGCAGACCGGTTAAGTTCTTCCCTGCCCCGGTCCCCGAGAGTCATACTATGACATGTAACTGGGTCAGGGCATACAACTAAGGTTTACTACCTGAATTTTAACTAATTTATCTATAATTTTTTTCCCGGTTGTGATGCCTTCATAATAATTAACTCTGGAGTAGCACATGTACATTTTTGCAGAATAGAACGGCTTTTCCATTTGCTGTAGGAGCGTAAACTATAACCCATATTCTACACACTCATATGTTTTATGGTGTATGAATGGGCTTCATGATTCTGTTTTCTTCCTTAAATCCAAAGTTCTACCTTGTGTTTTTTTCTTTTTTTCTATTTTTTCATTTTTCGGACCCATTATGCCGCTAAAACGTGTTTTTTGTGATGAAATACTGTATTTTATGTTAGTAGGATCTCCCAAACTTGGGCTATATACCATAACTCTATTCAATAAAGGAAGCATCCTTGTAAGTTATATAATATTTTAACAGATTATTTTCAGTCACAGGTTAACTTTATATATATTTTTCTCCAAATATCTTTTAAATGATAGCCTTTAATATTTTTGCATTTATACATATACTGGGGGTTATAGTATAATCTATATTCATAGGGGGTGGAGAGGGTTTGTATTCAGCCCTTACACTTTGTTTTAATTCTCTAATTTCCGATCCCATCAGTATAGTTTCATCGCCATCTCAACTTTCCAATAGGCCTCTAAGGCATGAGTTTACGGTCTTGATTCCAGCTCAAAACGAGGAAGCATCCATAGGAAGCAAGGTCCTGCTCGCGGCGAGTTATGCAGATCGCGTACTTGTGCTTGACAAAGGTTCTACTGACCGAACTATGGAAGTGGCAGCTCTGGGAGGGGCAAGAGTCGTCCCCCTGGCCGGAGGAGAGGAAGCATTGCTCAAAGTCCTTTACAGGGCATCCCTTGATTCAGAGCTTGTGGTTCTTATCTATCCTGATTGCATGCAGGATATAGATCTGCTGTCTCATGTTCTCGAGCCGCTCAGGCAGGGATTTGACCTGTCGGTAGGTTCCTGGCCCTGCCGGGTTTCCTGCGAACAGGAGACAGTCATGCTTCTGAACGGGAAAAGCACCTTCAAAGAAAAAATAGGCTTTCTTGCCTTAACCTCAAGATCGCTTCAGAATATTAGCTCAGGTAAAGAGCATATGTCTTTGAAATCCCTGCTTTCTGCTGCCAAAACTGAAAAACTTAAGGTTAACTACCTGAGCTTTGACGTTGATCCTGCATTTCGGAAGCTTGAGAGCACCCGTATAGGAGTTGTAGTACCTGCCTATAATGAAGAACTGCTTATCGGCGAAACCCTGAGAGGGATTCCAGAGTATGTGGATCGGATCTATGTTATCGATGACTGTAGTACTGACCGGACTGGAGAAATTGTAAAAAAGTTCGGAGATCCGAGAATCGTTTATCTGCGCCACGAAGTAAACAAAGGCGTCGGGGCAGGGATAATTAACGGGTACAAGCTTGCTCTAAAAGATGAAATGGATATTGTAGCAGTTATGGCCGGGGATAACCAGATGGACCCTACCCAGCTTCCGAGATTGATCTTTCCGATTATCGAGGGATGGGCTGACTATACAAAGGGTAACCGGCTTCTCTCCGACAATTTTATGACCGGGATGAGCAGGTGGAGGTCTTTTGGAAACCTTCTGCTGAGTTTCCTTACTAAAATAGGGAGTGGATACTGGCATATCATGGATCCGCAGAACGGTTATACAGCCATTTCCAGGCAGGCCCTTGAGGTTATCGATCTGGATTCGGTTTATCCTTACTACGGCTACTGTAATGACTTGCTTATCAAGCTTAACGCCTTTGGAATGAGGGTCATGGATGTAGTAATCCCTGCCCGCTATGGCAGAGAGAAGTCATCCATTAAGTACAGTAAGTATATCCGTAAGATTTCGCCCATGCTTTTCAGGGGCTTTCTCTGGAGGCTAAGGATCAAATATACAGTTCTGGATTTCCATCCTCTGGTTCTGTTTTACTTCCTTGGGATGCTTGCCCTACCTGCGAGTGTCCTCTTTGGTATCTGGGGACTTTTGCAGATATTGCTTCAAAACCCGCTACCGTCCTATTACCCACTGCTTGGTTTCCTCGTACTGGGTACTGGACTTCAGATGCTTCTGTTCGGAATGCTCTTTGATATGCAGGTTGAAAAGAGAAGGAATGAAAGGGTAGGACTTGCTCGTTGAGGTCCGGAAGTTTTCCTTCCGGGCTTTTTCTTTTAATGTATTTTTTCTTGCAAAAACAATAAGAGCCCGTTTGTTTAATTCGGGCTCTTTAATCTGATTCTTTTTTAATCAGGATTTTCTAGTCAGAGCTATTTTGATTCAGTCTTTTTTTTATCCAGATTCCAGTAAAAATAACAATTATTCCTATTCCCATAATTTCTGCAATGTAAGTCTGGGAAAATTCAGGTTTGAATGAGCCCTCTAGCATTTTTATTAAGTATTCAAAGCCTGTGTAATCAATAGAATCTCTCGGGAAACTCCATCCAAGCAGAGGCCATAAAAAAGTTTGAGGCCGCCCCCACATCTGGTCTTCGAGGATATGGAAAAAAGAACCCAAAGCTAGGGTACATATTCTGGTATCTCTTCTTTTTTGATACAGGTAGATACCGGCAAGAACAAGAAGGCAGCTGAACAACAGGGTATGACCTATCATACGCCCGTTTGCAAAGGCCGATGCGAATATTACTTTTCCTATTGGTTTATCTATCAGGTCAGGTAAAAGGGCTCCAATAGCAAGATACCTTAAATCTATTACGGATTTTAAGCGAGGAATAAGTTGCTGAAGGCCGATAAATGCCCCCAGTGTTATTCCCAGATGTCCGAAGAGAAGCATCGAAGGTTATAACGGCTCTTCATTTATATCTAAATATTGCCTGTGCTTTATATACTCTAACCTTTGCTTAATCTCAGATTGTATTATTCGCCTGTATACTCTATAGTAAGTTTAGGTCTCTGAGCTTTGTTTTGCCACTCTGAACTGTATAAAGCAATATAGTTATTATCTTCCACTCTGGCTTTTATAAGGAAACCAGTATTTTCATATTTCCCGCTGGTATATTCCTGCACAAGCTCTGTTACGTCCAGTTCATAATACCTGTCGTCCGGAAGGGTACTGCCCTTAATAGTCATTGTCGCATATGGGGTGCTGCCTTGAGATACACCTTTTTTATCGTACCAGTCACCCCCTGGATTCTGCCAGAGAGTTCCTGTTTCTCTTGCTTCCCAGGTAACATGTTCCTCACACCATTTTTCCGGCCTGTATACTTCCAGAATAGTATCTTCCGGTCTGGCTTCGTCAGGGTAATACCAGAACAAAGAAAGGGTTGCCTTTTCAATACTATCCGTTTGACCCAGCTGGTTCAGTTCAAACAGTATGACATCCCTATATTTTCCGCCCTCTGCTCTTTCACCCACATCCATATATTCGGTTTCCCTAAATGTCGTGTTAGGAGACTCTTCTTTCAGCCTGTTGTCTGAGACAACCGAAGGTAAGGCGATTTTTATGTTTTCGTCCTCTGATTCTCCCGAAGTGAACCCCAAAAAGATATTTTTCACAAACCGTACCATTTTTGAGATCGCCCTTTTAATATCTGATCCAAGACCTTCTTCCTGTCCCATATCGATGCCATTCTCATCTATCTCATAAGGCATTTCCTGTGGTCCTACTTTCATAGCGTCTGCACAGGGCAGGTTTTGCACTGAAGACCCATTTTTTTCCAGCTGTTCTATAAGTGCAGGGTCGGCTTGTACGTCCGATGTAGAGCTGGTATACATATAGTCCCCGCCTGCGTTATTTGATAGACAGTTTTTTTGAAGGGCGAATGAGTGGGTATTTTCCAATTTATTATAAAATGCGTAACCTTCTCCGGCTGCAGGGCTTGATTTTGTATTTATTATTATATTGTTCCGCGCAATGGTTGTATAACCTGTGCCCGTGGATGTAAACTCTTCATCTACCTCTTTATGGGCAATTGCCGCCCCGTAGCATCCATCGAATAAGTTGTTTTCTATCAGGGTATCATAAAAACCGTTGAGGACGATGCCTCCTGCCCAGTCAGCACCGGGATTAATACCAGTTTTGTAAAATTTATTATTGTGAATGTATATGTTTTTAGCAGAGTCTTTCGAATATGCTGACCCATACCCTGTAATCCAGATTCCTGCGGTATTTGTCTCATAAAGCAGGTTGTTGTAGATTTCGATATCATTCATTACTGTTGAAGAACCTGCCTTCTGGATTTCAATTCCAGCTCCCCCCTCCCCTTCGGAATTAATTATATTGTTATAGAATTTAACCTGATTTCCATTATATATTCTGAGTCCGCTGTTTGTTCTGCATGTTATTTTGTTGTTCCATGCTTCCACATTTGAAGAATAGATTACGTAAAGAGCGTCATGTCCTAGCTTGTATATTGTGTTATTATAAAACTGAATATTGGCACCTTTCACCACTTTCAGCCCATCACCGTGGCTGTCGTGCATATACATGTCATAAACCTGAATATTTTTACAATTGAGGAAATGGATCAGGTTATAATACCCTTTTCCCCTACCTTTTTCTTTATTTCCGTCATGATTCCCGTCAATTTCAAAACCTCTTATAGTAATATTCTGGTTTCCCGAGCTATCGATCTGGGTAATCAGGGGCTTATCCAATGGCCAGTCTGCTTTATCTTCAAGTTTTATCACAGCTGTAGAATCCCCTTCCAGGATGGAATTGCTTCCAATGAAAATACTACCCGAGATAACGTATGTGTTAGGGCCTTTCAAATGAACGGTCGTAAGCTCTGGATGTTCTGCAACGTATGCGAGAGCTTTATTGATCTCTATCTGGTCATCGATTCCATCGCAGTTGAAATCTCCACTCCCGTCGGTATTTATATAAACCGTCATTTCGGAAGGAGCGGTTGAGAGGGCAATAGTTACACTTGCGACCAGAGTAATAAGAAGTAAAATCAGGATTCCTTTTTTCTTTTTTTCTCCCTGTCTATATATCCACTGAGTTTCGTTCATTTTGTACCCCCAATACAATAACTATAACTCTCTAAACTTAAAAAAAGTTATCTGTTGATATCTGCAAAAAAATTTACAGGAAAGATTTGAATTCTTTTCATAGCCTGATGTCCATAGAGCTTGATTGTTAAATGAGGCATCTCCCAGTCTCTTCATAATTATTGGGATATAATATCTGGAAATCGTGAATTTTTGAGGTTAGTAGAAGAACCTGTTCTGAACCTTATCTTATATCTTCACCGCAGAAAATTAAAGTTCCAGAGCACTTTATTTTTGTTTTTACCTTTTCTGGTGTGACTGGCCAGGATTCAATCGTCAGGTGTGATAAAGACCTAGATTTATAAGCATTCACGTTAGGCTTACATGGACCCGGGGCAGATTTGACTCTAAAAGTTAAAAGCAAACCCCTGAAAGTTTAAGTTAAAATCTTCATCCAGGGGCTGGAAAAATTTATATTTTTTAATTAGGGACACACCTGAGAAAGCATTAAATCTGAATTTTAAAGCAGAATAGAAGGAAGGTCTTCAGGAGCATCCTGAACATCCTCCATTCAGGCGAAAATATCTGATGCCACCAGGCCACATATCCGGGCATTATCCCTGACTTTGATGCTTCTTCAGTGTTTCCGTATCTTCCTATATTGATCCGTTTTCCATTGTTTTCGGGCTCATTTGAGTAGTCAGAGGAGGAATAACCTGCATCAATGCACGGAGAACTTTCAATATCCTTTATCCATGTTTTCCCATCCCATCTGCCGCCTGTCGACCTAAGATGGTAATCATTTCCTTTCTGATTTGTGAAAAGAGGGTTTACATAAATATCACTTGTTGATGTTGCGTTTCTATAGTCTCCTGCAACATTATTGTAAAAGCAGTTGTTTTCCAGTACAAGGATATGGGTTTCGGGGAGGTAATTGACAACACCAAATCCTGTTCCGCTTGACTCACTCTTGCGACGTTCCGTATTTGTAATTATGTTATTACGGACAATGGTCGTGTATCCCTTACCTTTAGGTGAGATGTCTATGGTGCGGTCTGTAGGGTACATCAGGACGATAGCAGCATGATATGTGCCATCAAACACGTTATTCTCAATAAGGGTATTGTTAAACCCGCTGGTTACAATACCTCCTACCCAATCAATACTTGGGTTCGTGCCTGTGCTGTAGAATGTATTGTGATGAATATGGACATTCTGCGCTTCTTTCAGAGGGTAGCTACCATAGCCCAACAGCCAGATGCCAGGTCCGTAAGTGTTGTGGATGGTATTGTTATATACTTCTATATCATCCATGACGGCTGCAGATTTCTGGATCTGAATACCCGGACCACCTGCGCTCCAGTGATAAAAGGAATCAATAGTATTGTCATGGAATTTTACATGATTCGAGTCCCATACTCTAAGCCCGCTGTTAGTCCTGCAGGTTATCGTATTATTCCAGGCTTCCAGATATTGAGACTGGATCCCGTAAAGACCGTCGTGACCGAGCTTATATATTTTATTGTTGTAAAACTGAATATTGGAACTGTTTTCAACTTTCAATCCATCTCCATGACTGTCATGCATATACATATCATGAACCTGAATGTTTGTTGAGTTCATGAAATGGATAAGATTGTAGTATCCAGCGCCTTTCTTTTTATCTGTATTGGCGTCGTGATTTCCGTTTATCTCAAAACCCTTTATAGTAATATCTTGGTTTCCCGAGCTATCTCTCTGCGTAATCAGGGGCTTGGCAACTGGCCAATTTGCTTTGTCTTTAAGTTTTATCACAGCCGTGGGGGCCCCTTCCAGAACGGTATTGTTCCCGACCAGAATACTGTCTGAGATAACGTATGTGTTAGGGCCTTTCAAATGAACGGTTGTAAACTCCGGGTGTTCTGCGACGTATGCGAGGGCTTGATTGATCTCTACCTGGTCGTCAGTCCCATTACAGTTAAAGGTCCCACTCCCGTCTCCAGCCACATAAACTGTCATGCCTGATGGCGTGATCGAAAGGGCGGTTGTTACCATTACAATCAAGAACATGAAGACTGCAATGTAAAAACCCGTTTTTTTTCTGTTTCCCCATCTGTTTATAAGATCTTTTCCGTTCATTTTTTATCCCTGCACCCTGAGATATAATTCCTCCAAACTTGAATAAAATTTATCGCTGGAAGGTACTGTCACTGGAGTTTTTTAAAAAACCTGATGTCATCAGTGATCTCACGGGTTTAATCTTCACAACAGTTAAAAATAATTCTTTGCACGCTATCGGCTTTTCTCGAATCCATATGAGCTCTAACATAAAGATACTAATCATTGATTGCGGCAGTGTACAAAAAGCTTATGTGCTTAAAGTTATTCACATTGTTGGGGGGTATGTATTGAATAGACAACGTCTTATGAATCAGAATAGCTCTATTTATATAATCCGATTTGAAACAAAATTTATGTACAGTGAGCTGATTTAAATTTTTAACAGCAACACACGAGTACTTTTTGAAATATATGTACTATTAAATTATTTATTTGCTCTGAGGGGAGTTAAATATGTTCGATAAAACTTTATTCCTACTTCTGTATGAAATTGTCTACTCATTTTTTTCTAACCTGCAGACATTCCATCAGATCTCAATGAAATTCATATGAAAAGAAGATCAAAGGAAAAACTTTCCGCAGTTTTTAGCCTGAAAATTCTCCCTTATGACTAAAATAAGTTGGAAGAACTCAAAGGTCTGGGTTACGGAGGTCTTTTTGTCATCTCCGCACTTCCCCGCCTTTCAGAGGTCTCTTCCTGAAGTTAGGGCTGTTAAGCTACAGCTTTCTCTTCTATATTCAGCATTGGACGCTGGTTTTCATCTTCGATTTCGCTGCTGTAGAATGCTACGTAATCCGCATTTTCGGTACGGGTTTTAATCAGGAACCCTGTGTTTTCGTACTCGCCGCTGACGTACTCTTTTACGAGATCAGTTACGTTCAGCTCATAGTACCTGTTGTCCGGTATATCGGTTCCGTTCAGGGTTATCGTAGCGTACGGTGCATCTCCCTGAGAGACATTATTCATGTCTAACCAGTCTCCTCCGGGCTGTGTCCAGAGCACACCATTATCCCTGCTGTTCCAGGTCACATTTTCAGGATTCCAGGTTGCAGCGGGTCTGTATATCTCTACAACCGCATCTTCTGGTCTTTCCCGTCCGTCAGGATAATACCAGTAGAGGGAAAGGGTTGCATTGCTAATATTTTCAGCATCGTTGTAGTCACTCAGGTCAAACAGGAGCAGATCTCTGTACCTTCCTATTCCGGGCCTGCCTCCGATGTCAATATAGGTCTTGTCCTGGAAAACTGTATCAGGGGAAACTTCTCTGAGGCGGTTGTCTATAACAATGCTTGTTGCATTCTCTTCTGTCAATGATGTATTATCAGTTCCAACTACCTGCTCAGGAGCGGTCTCTGTTACAGGAGGTTCGTCAACTGGTGTCGCTACAGAAGTTTCGTTACCGGTTGTCTGATTGCTGGTCGTTGCAACTTCGGTTTCTTTTGCCTCTGTTACAGCAGTTTCATTAACTGTTGTCTGGGCATCTGTTCCAGATGTTGGATTTTCAGTTGTTGTATTCTGGGCATTTGAAGCACTGCCAATAGAGCCATATCCATACCCTTTTGCTACCCAATTCTCAACACTGCGATCAGATGGTCCTAATATGTTTGTGCCTGAGCCTACCTCAACGTAAGGAGACACATTCCACATAACGTTATCACGAACGCTAATAGACCCTTTTGCATTCCAATTTCCAATGCCTGCACTGCTGCTTGATCCTTTGTAATCATGCATAATGTTGTGATGGACATCCACATTTGTCAGTGTATTTTCCAGCTCAACGCAGCACCATCCGGACCCTGCACTACCTGTGAAGGTATTATGGTCCACTTCAATATTTGCACAGTTGTCTACCCTGACACCTGTGTTGGTCTGAACCTCAACGTAACAGTTATACATTCTGGAATCCTTAGTGCCGGACAAAAATGACACACCATCGTGTCCTGAGGACGTTATTCTGCAATTATATACCTCTATTCCAGAACTTTTACCGATTCTGACACCATCACCATACAGATAGCGATTGAATAAAATGTCATGTACTTTACTGTTAGTTACAGAGGTAAATTTTATGCAGTTACGGTAGTCTCCATGACCTCCATCACCAGGTCCTGTTGCCGTACTTTGGAATTGAAGATTAGACACTTCAACGTTAGAAACACCTGATCCGTATACATACGCAGGTGATCCCGCGGAGTTACAAACTGAGCCAGTAGCAAAGATTATTGTACTGTCGCCCGCGCCTTTTAGTACTACATTAGATTTCAAAATTATAGGTGCACTTATCTTATAAGTGCCAGCACTAAGGAGAACATATCCCGGGTTACTTGATGTTGCTCCTGATGCTACAGAATTTATTGCATTATTAATTGCAGTCTGGGCATCTGATCCAGATGTTGCATTTACAGTTATTGTATTCTGTGCGCCTAACGCAGCGGGTACGGTTGTTAAAATAAGGCATGTTACTAGGAATAGGGTTCCTATCTGTCTTTTTAGCATCGTATCACCTTTGGGTTGGATTTGGAATTTGAGCAATATCAAAAAATTTGTAGGCTCATAGTATATTTTTTCCCAAAGCACATACGGCCGTTAAACTAAGATATGTTGTCAGGAATAGGGTTTCCTGCTTCATCTCTAGCATCGTATCACCTTTGGGTTGGATTGGAATTTGAGTACACTCAAAAAACTATTAACTAGTTCTATCTTTCTCCAACAGTTGACACGGTTGTTAAAATAAGACATATTGTCAGGAATAGGGTTCCTATATTCATTTTTAGCATCGTATCGCCTCTGATTGGATTTAGAATTTGAGCAAACTCAAAAATCCAGGATAATCGTATACTCTTTCCCGGATATTTCTCAAAATTCCATATTACGTATTCGTAATGTTTTTCCGAACTATCTAATTAGACCGAGTTTATCTCAAATATCTAATTATGTCGGGTCTATGCGGTAATTCAAAAATTCTAATCACGTCTTCGTAATATTTTTGAACCTTTTCAATTCGGTTCTCTGCGTTTTTGTGGGGCGGACACGGTGCAGAGGATTTTCCACTCTTCATTTTCACTATTATGAGTGGCTATTTTTTCGGAGGTTGCCGGACATGAGAAGCTCTGGTTCTGGATTTTTATTCAAAATTTGTTATAACGACAGGATATTTCTCCTTTCAGGACAATATTTCCTGTTCTTATCAACCATAGCTTTTAGCCCGGTCAACTCATCTGCGAAACTTTTGTTTACTTATGTAATGTTGAGTTGACTTTGAAGTTTATGTGGTTCTACTATAAAACCTTTCCGTTACTTCTTTAAATATTTTTTATATAGTCAGCGGAACACTTTATATTCTTGTACGCACCTTAAGGCCGAAAAAAGCAGTTTTTTAGAAAAAAGGTTGCGTGAATTTTCAGGACTGGTACGTTGTTATTTCGGAGTTTGGCAGTCTGCTCTTCCTGTTTTTCTATATATATGAAATTTTGAGATGTGCGTCGAGTTCTTTTTACAGCCTGTGGAATCTATTTATCTAAAATTTATACCGTTATTTTTTCTACTGAATTATTCGACAGCAGGGGTTGGGCTAAATTATTTACAGTTTTTTCACTTTTTTCCTCTGTCAAAATAAGATGTGATTCTAACACCATTAATTCTCATCCGGGTTGGATTTATGAAACGCCTGTTTCCTGCCAGTCTCATACACGGAGATTCTTACATTATGAATTATTTTTGCTTTCTCAATGTGTTCTTATGTGTTCTTTATACTGTACTCATTGTCACTGCGTGCAGTAAAAACCTTTTTTGAGAACCTCTTCAATAACTCTTTAAATAGAATTAGGGATGCTGAGATAAAACTAATTCTAAAAGTGCATCCATTTTCTCTCCTTATCTATTATATATTTCTAATTATGTTTTTCTAATTAAGTCTGTATCTCTTAGCAAACTGACCTTTCTACTGCTCTTCTCAACCATATTTCTAAAGATCCCAAATCAAGATTCTATTGATGCTGACGTAATCAGTTCCTGTAACTGAAAATCCCTTTTCAAAATTGTGAGGGCATCTGCTAAAAGTAGTGATGCTTTTTTCTGGAATGTTCGTCAACCGCAGAATCCATCACAGAATGTGCGATTCGCACAATAATATTTTTTCTCTCTATGGCAACATAACTAATATTCAGGAGTTTGGGAGGCATTCTTTCTAGAGCCTTCCTTTTTCTCAAAGAGGCTGTGTTCTATTCAGTAATCTGGAAATTTTAACCGTGATTTCGTTTTCTCAATTGGTTTACAACTCAAAAGTCGCTTTCGGTTTTCGTGGTCCCAATAACAGTTCTGAGTTCTACACTTTCAGGCATCATCCCGAAAAACCCTTTTGAAGCCCAATACCATTAGGTTTGATCTGAAATTTTTGAGCCGTATTGTTCGACGGGATCGAAACCTGAAAAGTCTATACCGGGCAATTTATGGGAAGGAGCGTAAAACCCCGAAGTCTTCAGCTTCGTTGGATATAAGCGTCAACTTCCTCACGTTCTGCTGTTATTGATTCTGCAAACTTCTTTCTATTTTGAAGTCTCTCATTCCATGCTGATTTCCGAAGCGAAAACCAAGCAAGGACTGAGGTATTTTGCTGTCACCACAATGCGAA
>NZ_JJQL01000080.1:0-89290 GCF_000979975.1 Methanosarcina sp. 1.H.A.2.2 | reverse complement strand
GAACGCGGGGAAGAGCTTGGGGACTTGCCCTCAATAGAGGGAGGAATGAACCAAGAAGCCACTCAGTCTTTAGCTGAGTGGTAGTTCACCTGCACACAGAGGGCTCAAGCTGCTTGCGGCGCACAAAATGAGGGGAGAATAATTAGATAATTTTAAGGAGAGCTGAAAAAAGAATGAAAAATGAAAATGAAAGACCGAATAAAAAGGGAATGAGAAGGGGTTTGGCCCCTCAAAACACATTACTCTGAGAATTCTGGGAAATTCTCTAAATTCTCTAAAATTCTCTGAAAATTTAATCCTGTTCAGTCCCCGCCTCCAGACCCGACAGCCACTGCTGCCTTGCCATGGGCTTTAGTCGCCTGGAATTTGGGTGCCTGGTTTTCCTGGACTTCCGGGATAAGGCTTGCTTCTTTTGTGAGGGCTGCGATCAGGCATCCTCTGGCGATTGCATAGATTGGGTCCCGGGAATCCGTACCTGCGGGGTTTACGAACTTGCTCTTCTTTACACCGGAAATCCTGATCGGGAGGTTAGCTTCTTTCAGCCTCCTTTCAAACATTTCCACAAAGCCTCTTGCCCTTGTACCTCCTCCGGCAATTGCCACCTGGAATTCAGCGTCAGGGGGGGCGGTTTCCGAGAGTTTGCGTTTGAGGTGCTGGAGGACGTATGTCAGGAGAGCATCATAGTAAACGGCAAGGGCTCCCTGAACGCTTCCTATCTCGTATTCGGAGCCTATTGAAAAGTCCGTTTCCTTAATAGAGGTGATTCTTTCCTTTGCCATGCCTGTGGCAATTGAAACCTGTTCATCGATCCAGTCTCCTCCTCGGGCAATACTGAAGGAGACTATGGGAGTTGCCATGTAGGCCACAGTGACGTTTGTCATCCCGGCCCCAATACTGACCCCTATTCCTGTAAAGTTTGAGTCGCTGAGTTCGGAGTACACGACTGCAAGCCCTTCATCAATCGGGAAGGTATTGTACCCAAGCTTCCTGGCAAGGGCTTCTACGGTCTTGCTGTGATAGAGCACATTTAGCTGGTTGTCCACAGGGTTTGCAGGGACAGAAACATACAGGACCTCGTCATCTTTTTCTGGAGTTCCGATCACTCTTTCGAGGATGATCCTTATCATCGGGATTGATTCTTTCTCATCTGGGCTGATGATCCCCTGTTTCATGGGCCTCCGGATATTCTTGTTGAAAACGGTGGAAAATTTAAAGGCATCTTCCCCGAGCACATTTAGCTGGTTGTCCTTATGTGTGTACAGAACTTTGGAATTGTCAAGCATGTGTCGTGTCAGGTCATTTGCTTCCATTTCCAGAAATGCATTTCTTTGCTGTGTAAAGGAGATCGACCCATCTCCTTTGATCGCACAGATAATGTTCATGGTTCCTACGTCAAGTCCTTTAGCCACTTTTGTGCCTCCTTATAAATTTCTTTTTGTTATCGAATATCCCTCTTCTTTTTTTATTCTTGGAGTCCGGACTGATAGCCCTGGCAAGAAGCAGCGATGCAGAATCAAGCCCGTCATCGAAAACTTCAAGCTTTCCGGTACTGGCAAGCTTCAAGCTTTCAACTTCAGAAATATCATCCTTAATAACGACCTTCTTCTCTTCCGAGTCGGTAAGAGCTTTTCCAAGAATAAAATCATATTCGGAATCTTTCAGCCCCAGGTTAAAAGTCGAAAAACCATCTTTTTCTGAGAGAGATCTCTCAAGGGTCTTCTGAACCTCTTTTTCGATCTCATCTTCACCGTAACCCTTCGTCTTTTCAGCTTCGGTTTCAAAAAGCTGTCTTGCCCTCTCCTCAATCTGGTTTAATACCGTGTTTGCAAAGGCATTTCCTGCGAGCAGGCAGATCCCGGAAGCGTATGCAATTGCCACATAGGTAACATTCGGATATCCCCAGGCAGGGTATCCTCTGGGATAGAGCGTAAGAAAAGCTCCAGCCCCAATCCAGCTGAGTGCAAGCCCTGTTCCCACAACATACAGGTGATATTCCTTCGGGTACTTGATCATCAGGTTAATTCCCGTAAGGATCAGGGATAAACCGAAACCGATGAAACCATAAGTTATGGCTATTTCCCCCGGATCAGACTTTCTCGTAAGATGTACGGAAAGGGCATAAACAATACCTGCTAACGCCAGGAGAAATCCTGACAGCAGGGTCATCGACGCAGAATAGTGGTTTAATTTAGATTTCATCGAGATCCACTATCTAAATTATCAGAAGGAGATATATACGTTTCTATTTTTTTTATGATGTTTTTCTGGAGTATTGAGAATTTTTTTCCTGGGACAAATATTAAAAAAGATAAGCAGCCATATAGAAACAAGGACTCTACACAAGTAGAATATACTTCAAGATTACGTTTTTACACATTGATGCATCTGGGGTAACCACAGATTCAATTGGAAAAATGACTGTAGAACTCGAGCACAAAACAAAACAAGAATATCTCTGACTAGATATATTTATAATGAAATATCCAATACGGCAGTAAATTATTTGAATTAGATGTATTCCACACTTGAAATTCCCGGCAAAACCGGAATATTTCATCAAATCTTTTATTCTACTAAATCTATAATAATCTTAAAAAAATGGTTTGAAAAAGAGGTTTGAAAAAGAGGTTTGAAGAAATAATATTTGAAGAAGGGTGTTTTCCTTCTTCAAATTTATCGATATAAGTTTCAGTCAGGTTCAGCTCTTGTTAGCGATTCCGACTGGCTCTGGCTTTTGAGCTGAGAATTTTGAGACGTGGGGTTCGGGGGAGGGCTCGGGCGAGGGGCGAGGCTTGCCTCCTTAGAGAGAGCTGCAATCAGGCATCCCCTGGCAATCGCGTAGATAGGATCTCTGGAATCTGTTCCCGAGGGGCTTACAATCCTGTTCTTCTTGACACTTGAAATTCTTATTGGCAGGTTAGTTTCCTTTAATCTTTTCTCAAACATTTCCATAAAGCCTCTGGCTCTGGTGCTTCCGCCAGCAATTGCGACCTGGAATTCAGCATCTGGAGGAGCAGTTTCCGAGAGTTTGCGCTTGAGGTGCTGCAGAACGTATGTCAGGAGGGCATCGTAGTAAACAGCAATTGCTCCCTGGACACTTCCGATTTCGTACTCTGAACCCAGTGCGAAATCTGTTTCTTTTATTGAAGTGATCCTTTCCTTTGCCATGCCTGTGGCAGTTGCGACCTGCTCATCGATCCAATCCCCTCCACGGGCAATGCTGAAAGAAACAATGGGAGTTGCCATGTAAGCTACAGTTACGTTTGTCATTCCTGCTCCTACACTGATCCCGATCCCTGTGAAGTTGGAGTCACTGAGTTCGGAATACACGACTGCAAGCCCCTCATCAATAGGGTAGGTGACATATCCTAGTTTATTACTATGGGAGCGCAGAGGGTCACGAATACCCTGACCTTTAGAGGTTGTCCGACAATTCAATTTCAGGGCAAAAATATGTATAAATAAGGCACCTAAAGCCTTTAAATCGAAAACAAATAAATTAAGATATTACTGGCAGTAATTGTCGGACAGCCTGTTTAGGGTGGGGTGGCCGCACGCAATTTGATTGCTTGGGCATTATCTTTCTTAAGTGGGCTCTATTATTCGAGTCAACTGTTTTACTTATTTAAGTATATCTATTCGGGCCGACTTCTTTTGACTGTGGCATTTTTCAAAAATCGTAAGTCGGATTGCAAAACCGATCAAAAATACTAAAAAATATTGGGGCAGAAAAATACCGATTGAAAAAGTTGAAAGTCCGAAAGACAAGAATTCAAATGTTTAAATCTGCTCAGCTGTCCAAAACCTGCTCAGCTGTCCATCAACAATAGTTCATCTTTTTCCAGGATATTCTTTAATCACACTCAATGTCTTATTTTTTATTTGCGCACATTCTCTATATTGCAGGGCCTCATCCTGTTTTAGAGCGTTTTTCGCATTCAAATCCAGACTGTGGAAATAATTTATATAAGATTGGAGCACTATTAAAACTATGGAGGATAATTTTTTAAGATATGCTGAAATTATATTTTGTATTATCCTCTTTGTACTTTTTCTGATTTCCTGCAGTAATACGCCTGTTTGAAATCAATTCGCAAACAGATTACAGTAAATAGATTGACATCCCTGGGTTTACTCCTTCAGTTTTATAAGAACAATTGATTTTCTGCTCTATCATACAGGAGTACGGGATTATACAGGAAGAGAAAGTATTTGCGAAAAAAAGAACCTTCTCAAATCCTATCTTCAAAAAGCTCTCTAAGTTCCTCAAGCCTTTCCGGAGGGCTTATTACAAGCAGGATATCATCGGGATTAAGTTCTGTTTCAGCTCCCAGATCATAAATAAGTTTGTGGTTCCTGGAAATTGCAAGAACAGAAACTCCATACTTCTTCCGGATATTAAGGTCCCCCAGACTTTGTCCTGCAGCTTCGGAATGTTTTCCTACTCTTATGCTTCGGATATCTACATCCGTAAAGTCAAGGGAAAGTTCACAGAGACTTTTCCGGCGCATTTCAGGGCTGCGAAGTATCATGTAGTGGTCAGCCCGGAGTTGCTCACCCATAGTTTCAATCTCACTGTAAGGAACCATGTACTTGTGAAGCACCCGGGAAAAGAGTTCTATGGAGCTTTCAAACTCGTCCGAGATGACCTCATCAGCGCCCAGAGCATAAAACCGATCGAGTTCGCTCAGGAAGTGGGTTCTTGCAATAATATGGATCTCCGGGTTCAGCCTCCTTGCCGTTTCAATGATCCGCTTTGCACTTATAGGGTCTCCTGCAGTCACAACAACTGATTTTGCAGCCCTTATGTCCGCATGTTCCAGCACGGCTTTCTGGGCTGCGTCCCCGTACATAATAGGTTCTCCTTTTGACTTTTCCTTTCTTACGGTATCCGGGTTGATATCGATTATTTTGTAGGGAATCAAAGCTGCTCGGGCAGCGGTCGCAACGTTTTTCCCGTTGACTCCGTAGCCTATTATGACCAGGTGGTTTTCAAACCTTTTTTCCAGGCCGGACTCCACAAACTCCCTGTACCGGCCGGATTTCAGCACCTGAGGAAGGGAAAGCCTCTGGGCGAAAGCCGCAGCCTGATGTCCCATTCCCATGATGAAAGGGGTAAGCGCCATAGAAAGTACTGCCACGTTCAGGAACTCCTGATAGATTTCCGCGGAAAGGAGTCCGTTTGCAAAACCAACATTCGCAAGGATCAGGGAAAACTCCCCCACCTGGGCAAGGGAAAAGCCTACCAGAATCATCGTATTCAGGGGAAAACCGATAATGAAGGTGCTCAGGGCATTTACAAGAGCCTTGAGAAGTAGCACCGCAAAAGTGACAGCCAGGATCAGGAATAAGTGCTGCCTCAGGATGTCCAGGTCAAGCAGCATCCCTATGGATATAAAAAAGATGCTCATGAACATGTCCCTGAAGGGGATCACGTTTCCAAGAGCCTGGGTAGCATACTCTGACTCGGAAATGATCAGCCCTGCCAGAAAAGCCCCGAGGGCAAGGGAAAGCCCTGCCATGGAGGTCAGCCAGGCAACGGAGAGCCCTATTACCACCACGCTCAGGAGGAAAAGTTCACTGTTGCGCGTCCGTGCCACCTGATGCATAATAAAAGGAACCAAATACCTGGCGCTGAGAAGGGTAAACAGGACAAGCCCCAGGGCCTGCAGGATAAGCTCGAAAAAGCCGTTTTCTTCTCCCGGAACGCCTGCTAGTAGTGGGGTCAGGAGGATAATTACCACTGCTGCCACGTCCTGGAAAATCAGGATTCCCAGTGAAGTTCTCCCGTGGGCACTGTAGATTTCTCCCTTTTCCTGCAGGATTTTAAGGACAATTGCCGTGCTGCTCAGTGCCACCAGCAGCCCCATAAAAATAGAAGTTTCCCTGGAACTCCCCAGCAAGAAGGTAATGAATGCAACAACAAGAGTGGTAATTGAAAGCTGAAGCCCGCCCCCCAGGAGTACAATGCGCCGGAGCTTCAGGAGGTCGCGCAGGGAAAACTCTATCCCTATGGTAAAGAGCAGGAGCACAACCCCTATCTCAGCCAGCATCTCGATTTCCCCGCTCTCTTGAATCAACCCGAACCCAAAAGGTCCGGCAAGGATACCTGCAAGTAAAAAGCCCACAAGCGGAGCAATCCTCAGTCTGGAGAAAGTAAAGACCACAGGGATCGAAAGCCCGAAAATTATCAGGAGGTCCCTCAGAAGCAGAGATGACATCAATTGTAGATTGACTTTTCAATTAATATAAATTTCATTGGCGTGAACCGAGGATGGCCCTATACAATAAAATAATTTATGCGGATTATATCCAAAAATAAGGGTAAAATTGGATTATTGGGCATTAAAATCCATTTTTAACCCTTAAAAATTGAAATCTGCTCTATTGGGTAATTAAAAGGATATTCTAGCTTTTAAAAACTTCAGAACGCATTATTATTCCCCTGATACTGCTAATAAAAGAAGTAATTGTTTTTCTTCCTTTTTATGCGCATATAATCCCCTAAGAAGATGTAAAATCGAGAATGCCAGAAGAACTGTAGTTTTAAATGAGTATAAACGGGCAGGAAAGCGTAAAATCAGAAACAGTGTCAAATAAATAGAGCGTATTATGAATTATTTTTAAAAAAGGAGATTTATTAAAACTTCTTTAGACAATAAGTATTTAATATATGTATTAAATCTTAATGTTGTCTAATTTATGACGCATTTTTCTTCAAATAAGCTGGAAAAGATCGGATTTCATTTGCTAAGCAGGATTCCATTTGCTATATTCTGGACCTCGGTCCCTTAATTTTTCTTCCAGCTTTCACGAGGGTTGAACGTGATATCTAAAATTAAAGACTGTTTTAACGCATCTAATGAAGAATTTTCAGACTGGAAATGGCAGTACAGGCACAGAATTACGACCGTAGAAGAGCTTGAAAAACTGATCCCGCTCTCGGAGCCTGAAAAAGAAGACATAAAAAAAGCTCTTGAAGTATTTCCCATGGCGATATCTCCTTATTACGCTTCTCTTATTGATCCTGAAGACCCGGAATGTCCCATTCGGATGCAGGCCGTGCCCCTTTCAGCCGAACTTCAAAAATCTTCCGGGGAACTTGAAGATCCTCTCTGTGAGGACAGTGACTCCCCTTCGGAGGGGAGCTGCATAACCCACAGGTATCCGGACAGGGTGCTTTTTCTGATCTCAAACCGCTGCGGGATGTACTGCAGGCACTGCACCCGCAAGCGCAGGGTCGGCAACAGGGAATATGATTATTCTGAAAAGGTAATCAGGGAGGGGATCGAGTACGTCAGGGAGCACCCTGAAATAAGGGATGTCCTGCTTTCGGGGGGAGACGCCCTGCTTGTTTCCGATGAGAGGCTGGACTGGCTCTTAAGGGAACTTTTTGATATTCCCCATGTGGATATTGTAAGGATAGGCACAAGGGCTCCTGTAACCCTTCCCCAGCGCATAACCCCGGAACTATGCGAAATCCTTGGGAAATACCCTTCGGTCTGGCTCAACACCCACTTCAACCACCCAAAAGAGATCACTCCTGAAGCTAAAAAAGCAATGAATATGCTTTCACGTGCCGGAATTCCCCTGGGCAACCAGTCCGTACTTCTCAGGGGAGTAAACGACTGCCCTACGATAATCAAAAAACTCTGCCACGAACTCCTGAAAATAAGGACCAGACCTTACTACCTCTACCAGTGCGACCTTTCCTTCGGGCTGGAACATTTCAGGACATCGGTTGCAAGGGGCATAGAGATCATAGAGATGCTCAGGGGGCATACCTCGGGGCTTGCTGTCCCTACTTTTGTGGTCGATGCCCCGGGTGGGGGAGGAAAAATCCCCGTCGGGCCCAATTACCTTATCTCAAATTCGGACAATGGGGTCACCCTCAGGAATTACGAAGGGGTGATCTGCATGTACTCGGAACCTGCAGAATACTCTGCGGTGTGCCAGCAAAAATGTTCAATCTGCGATAAGCACCCCGGGCTTAAAAGTGATACGGGCCTTGCAAAACTCTGCGACGAAGAAAACGATATCATATCCCTCGAACCCGAAGGCCTTGAAAGAAAACAGCGGTTTTGAAGGAAAAACCCGGAAAACCCGGTGTTCCGAATGCAAAAAATGTGTTTAAATACTTAAGGAGGAGTTACTGCGGAAAAAAACGTTCCCTTAACGCTTGAGATTAAAGAAGAACTCCCCGACTACTGGAAAAAAGCAGAGTTGAAGATGCCCGGGGCAAGGGCTGAACTTGTAATTGATTACTACAATAGAAGAATTAAAGTCATGGATTTTACCGGGCTTTTTGAAGAAATCTCCGGGACCCTCGAAGCCCTTGCCGAAGCAGAAGAAATGGGTAAAATAATCGTATACACTCCTCCGGAAAAAGGAAACGAGCCCAAAACCTGCGGATATGCGGAGGAAGGGACCATCAGGGGATACTACGCCGGAAAAGACTGCCATATTTTCTCAAGCTATCCTAAAAACTCCAGGGGAATTTCCTTTCATAAGGAAAAAGAAGACCAGGTAATCAAAAATTGTTTGAGAAAGGGTAGAGGAGAGGGAAAAAACCCACATAAATTAGGAGACTCCCTGAAAAAAGGGCGCTGGAAACTACAAAAAGAGAATATCCGGCTTCCGGAAGAGTACACGCTCAGGCCCGCAGTCCAGGCCGATGCCTCCACAATGGCAACCCTTTACAGTCAGGGATTTCAATTCTATCCCACTCCCCTGCACATGGAAAGCTACCTGCTAAAAACCATGGATTCCAATGTCCTTTACCTCCTTGTGGAAAAGCAAGGGGAAATCGTGAGCCTTGCCTCGGCAGAAATGGACTCCGAAACCGGGAGTGCTGAAATAACCGACTGCCTGACAGTTCCTTCAGAAAGGGGAAAAGGGCTGATAAAAGAGCTTATCACAGCCCTGGAAAATGAACTTTCATGCCGAAACTTCCTGAGTTCTTATACCCTTTGCAGGGCTTCGTCTCCTGGCATCAACGCAGCCTTTGCTTCCCAGGGCTATGCCTACACAGGCAGGCTTGTGAACAACTGCAGGATCGAAAGGGGATTTGAGGATATGAACATCTGGTGCAAGAGGCTGAAATAAATGCCCCTGCAAAATTTATTCCTTAATTTTGCATTCTGTACATCAGGGAAAAACGCTGATTTGCTGCTGGAGTTGTTCTACTGTTTTCCTTGCAGCTTCTTCAGCCAGGTGCATCCTGTGGGCTTTTTGCGAGACAATCCCTTTTGTTGAGTCCTGCAATTCCAGATCTCCCCGTACCAGTTTTTTCCCTTCCGGAGAGCCAGTGTTTACAAAGGCTACAGTTACATTTCCTTCTTTGAATTGTTCAAAATATTTTGTGTCCTCTCCTGTGGAAGTATAGAAGAACAGGATATTCAAGTCCGAAGAAGCGTAAACAGGTGTATAGAGCCCTTCGGATTCGGTTACATTAACCAGCAGAGTCTGGGAATCATATTTTTCCTCCACACTATCTACAACCAAAACTTCCATCCCTGATTTTTCCAGTTCATCCCCGAGGCTTTCAGTTAGGGATTTTAACATGAAATCGTCGCCTTCGACATAGAGGTAGATCCTTCCCGGAAAGTCAATTTGTGGGTCGCCTGTGGAGTAGGCACTTACGACGGAGTTAGCTAGGGTCTCGCTCCGTGCCGCCTTGAAGTCCAGGACATAAAAGGAAGAGAGGACAACTGCAAGGACGAGCGCGGAAAGGACTATTTTCTTTATTGCTGCGTTTTCTGCCATATTTCTCAAAATTATATGTTTATCGTTAAAAAGAAATCGGATTTATGGGGATTAAGGGTTTAAAATGGGAAATAAGGTCTTAAAATGGGAATAAATAATTGTCGGGAAATCGGGACGTACCTGAAAAGAAAATATAGAAAATCGTGTTAAAAAAGAGAAATGAGAATTCCGGATTTGAAATCTCCTGAAGGACAAAACCGGAATCCCGAAATTCAGATAAACACGATGAACAGCACATAGGACACCGTCATCATTGCAAGGGAGTGCTTGAGCCCTGAAGCCGTACTTCCCGAACCCATTTTTCCTGCAACCAGCCCTGAGCCTAAGCCCTGCAGAAGCGCTGCATGGAAGAAGAGAAGGGTATACTCCTTCAGATCAAAGCCTCCCATGGACATTGCCGGATTGCTGGAACCGTCGAGGGCAGGGAGGAAGAACGCAGCAAGCACATATACTATGACCAGGAAGACGCAGAAGGTCACGAAGATGATAAATACATAGATAAACATCTCTGCAGAGCGCTCTTTTTTAAGGTATTTCTCAATATCGGCATCATCCGCAACCGTGCTGATTACCTGGTGGATATCCCCTGTGGATTCGCTTGCTTTGGCTATGAGGGTCAGGCTGCGCCGAGTCATGTTTGTCCGTATCCTGGCTTCAAAACGTTTCAGGGCTTCTACGAGGTTTGAGTTCCAGCGGATATCCGCAACCGTACATTTGATTTCGGATTTCAGCCTGCCCATATTTGACTGGGCTGTAATGGCAATAGCATCGGCAAGTAGAATCCCTGTCCCGTTTATACTTGCAAGCCTTTTAAGGAACTCCGGGACCTGATCCTCAATCTGCCTGATCTTCCGAACTTCGATTTCGTGGAAGATAATGTAAGGAATGAAAAGGACAAGAATGGTTACATAGATATAGTCGTCAAGGGTAGATGCAGTTTCAACAAACCCTCCATAGTAAGGCCTGTGTTCCAGGAAAGCAGAACCAAAGTACACGAGTGCAACGGGAGCGCTTATTACAAAAGCACATGCTGGCCTATCAAGCATAGTCTTTATAGGGTGCAGGAGCACACTTTTGACCCTGTATACCTTTTCAAAAAACTCCATTTTCTTAAGCAGTTCCTCATCTTTTTCTGTTATTGGCTTTACCCTGACATCACTGAAAGAATCCTGCTTAACTCCGGAGATTTTCTCCTCAGGCATCTTTTCCGCATCTCCTGTAAGCATATCCAGGAAGACAAGGAAGATCATTGTCCCGAAGGGAATTGCTCCGTATACAAGGATATACAGGTTTGTCGCATCCCCGCTATCAATCATATTCATGACCACGAGGATAACCATAAGGAACAGAGGGCCCACAACGAATACAGTAATATAAACCTCTGCCAGGAGCCCAAGAGTCTCAAGGAAACGCTTTTGTTCTTTATTGGCATTGGATTTATAGAGGTCAGTCTTATTTTTCAGGTAAAGGGTAACGTCTCCTCCGCTGGAAACTATTGAAATCAGGCCGTCTACAAGGTCTTTGAACTGTTCGGAAGGCGTCCTGTCGGCTGCATCCCAGAGAGATGCTTGAAGGTCTTTTCCAAAATATTCTATGTCCCTTATAATATTTCCGAACTCCCTTGAGGCAGTCCCGTAGAGGTGAGAATATTTAGAAAGTGACTTCATGATCTCAAAGATAGTCATGCCCCCGCCCCTCTGCATAACATAGAGAAAAGCTGTTGCATGGGGCATTGCTACATTGATAGCCCGCTTCCTGCTATCAGCTTTCATGGACGGGTATGCCATAATAAGCCCGTAGGTAAGGGCTCCGATCATCGAGAACAAGAGGAGGCCCCCTACAACCGTAAGGATGAAGGGAAGCTGCGCTTCAATAAAAGTAGGGGTATCAACTGCCCTGGTTACCCTGCTCGAAATGCCAAAAGTCGAAACAATGCTTTCCGGGGTGATGCCCCTGAAAATCTGCCCTCCTATCAGTAAACCTGTAAGCCCGCCGAAGACTCCTGCAAGCAGGGAATATAAAATTGCAGTTGAGACATACTGTTCCACAGGCAGTGGAATCTGGGCCTGGCGAAGCTTTATCCTGAACAGGGAAAACCTGTCTTCTTTCTCAAGGATTTTTTCTCCGAAGATCCTGAATGCCAGGGTATTTATAGCGTTCATGGATACCCCCTTAACCGTGGTGCAGTACCATATCCCGCAAGGTGTCATTTTCAACCGCTTCCATTACAAGCTGCGGGTTTATGGCATACATGTGCACTATCAGGGAAACACTCACGTAATCACGGATCTGTTTTGCTGTCATGTAGGCAAGGATCTGTTCCCGGTTTTTAAATTCAATAAAGAGCTTCTCTGGTTTCCAGCCCCTTGCTTTCATAATCTCATTAAGCACATAGGAATCCCCGGCCCGCTTGAAGTTGTCATGTACCGGGTCCCAGCGGTAAAATTCATTGATCCTGAGACTTCCTGACCTTGCATCAAGCCCTGTAATCTCTACAATGGTGTTGGTTCTCCTTACCCTGGTCTCATTGACATAGGTCTGTATCTGGATACTGATTACTCCAAGGGCCTGCATCATCACGTGTGGGACATTGATTGGTTCGTTTTCAAGCCTGTTAACCACTGTCTGTACATCGCTCGCATGCATTGTCGAATAGGTAGTGTGCCCTGTTGACATTGCCTGGAAAAGGGTAAGAGCCTCCTTTCCCCGGACCTCACCCACAATGATATATTCCGGGCGCTGCCTGAGGGCGGCTTTCAGGAGTTCGTACATGGACACCTCTCCGGTACCACCTACCGTGAACGATTTCCTGGTTGCACCTGCGATCCAGTTTTCGTGGTGGAGCATGATTTCCCTGGTATCTTCAATGGACACTACCTTTGACAGCCTCGGAATGAAAAGAGAAATCGCATTCATAAGGGAGGTCTTACCCGAAGCAGTACCTCCTGCCAAAAGTACACTGATGTTGTTTTCAATGGAAATCCAGTAGTAAGCCATCATCTCGATGCTGCATGTCCCATATCTGATAAGGTCAATTGGGGTTATGGGGTCTCCTTTGAATTTACGGATTGTGTAGGAACTGCCCCTTGTTGTGATCTCTTTTCCAAGGATTGCCTGAATCCTTGAGCCGTCAGGAAGAGTTGCGTCTACAATCGGTTCTCCTATGGAGATATGCTTGCCGCTCCTCTGACAAAGCTTGACAACCAGAGAGTCCAGTTCCTTCTCCCCAAAATTGATATTGGTCACGATGTTATTGTGCTTTCTGTGGTAGAGATAGATCGGGATCTCAATACCTGAACAGGAAATATCTTCGATATTCGGGTCCAGAATGAGTGGATTTATCCTTTCGTATCCGATGAAATTTCTCCTGAGGAAATACATTATCTTGTGAATCGAGGGAACTTCCAGGGTACTGTAATACTGGTCCAGAAGCCTCATGCCTCTGTTAATGAGAATAACGTCCTTCTCCTGTCCGGATATCATATCATCCTGGGTAAGAACATCTTCCAGATTGTCCCGGACCCTATCAAGAACGGCTTTTTCATAGGTGGTGAGAGTGGGCTCAACAGCATTATAATATTTCATTTCCATGTTTTCAATTATGCTGATAAAGGCGTAAGGCTCCTCTACCCAGTAGCGTTCTATTTCAGTAAATCCTGCAGGAATTTCATACTCAAGAAGCGGACCGTAGGTATCAGGGTCATATGGGGGGAGAACCCGGATCTCCTCATCCTTAAGACTCTGGATTATTTCTGCAAACTTCTTTTTTGCCCCTTCAGGGGTTTTTACTTCTTTAAAGAACTCTTTAAGCTTATCACTTAATTTTTCGCCTTCTTTGATCCCAACTATATCACGGCCCAGATCCTTCAGATTCCCGGCGAATCCGGATTTTTTCTTAATTTTTGCTTTTTTGGAAATCTTTTTATTTTTACCTGAAGTTCGGACTTTTTTATCCTTTTTTGTTTCCTGCAAACTCTTTAATTCTTCAACTCCACCTTCGTAATCTGGGCTGTTCTCATTGCGAGGGCCGGATGGAGGGAAAATACCTTTGTTTTCGGTTTCAAGAATAAGTTCAACTTTCTTTTCAGGAGCAGTTTCTGCAGAAACAGTGGGTTTTGGTTCAAGAGCTACTTTTGAATAAACGGAAGGGTTCGGTTCAAGAGCCTCACTTTCTTCCGGTGAGGTGGTTTTTTGAGTTCCGGTCGCTTCTACAAACGGAGGAGTTTCCGATATGAATTTATTTATCGGGTTTTCCTCATTCTCAGTTTCCTGAGAAATATTCGTAAATTGAACAGTTTCGAGTACAGGTTTAGGTTTCCGGCTTTCAATCTTGATTTTCATGTCAGGAAGGTCGGTATTCGCGTTTTCTGTATTTTCATTCCCTGTATTATCAGTTCCTGAAGCTTTCGGAAGAATATTTTCCAGATCCCTGTTGTCATTATCAGCCTGAAGGCTGTTAATATTAGCTCTATTCAGAGTATCTTTATAAAAAGTCCTTTTGACAGGCACCTGTAGAAGACAGGATTTCCCTGCCAGAACATCTTCTCCCTCACCTTTATGTATATTCTTGTCTGGTTTTTCTGAGTCATCCGGAGATTTCTCGTTTTTGGAAACCATAGAAGCTCACCCCATCAAGGATTTGTCCCCTCTCAAATTTAGTTATCAGTGTAATATAATGCATAATAAACTGTTTAAATCTTTTCTCTAAGATATAACAACTTTTCAATATTCCTAGTTATATTACTTAATACTTTGTGTATTCTTATATGGCCTTTTTTATTCCTTTTATTGGTATAATAAGGGGAATTTCTGGAATTTTCATTTTTTAATCCTATAAGAAATAGAGTTCAATAGTATTAACCTTTTCATTAATTTATTTCATATGTCTATAATTATCTTTATGCTGTAATATGGGAATTAAATGTATAAATTAAATAAGTAATCGTTTACAGTTTGAAACACAAAAACGAATGTTTTAAAAAGGACCGGAAAATCAAAAGAGATGAAGGGGAAATAAAGTAGAAGTAAAAAGAAGCAAATGAATGAAAAAGAAGCAAATGAATGAAAAAGAAATTAAGAATGAACAATAAGATTAGAGGGAATGTGGATTTTTCAAAGGAGTTTAATCCCCGATGAGGTTATTTCAAACCTGATCGGATTCAGACTGAGGCATGTCCTTCGCATTTTAGGAATCCTTATGTAGCGCTCAATATTCCCTGTATAGGGATTTTCGTCTACCATAAGTCGGAGAGAACCGCTTACCGAGTATTCTGCAAGGTTATGGGTCATCTTTAATGCAGTATCGTCCATGACGAACATAGATGTGCAACCTGCCTTTGTACTCAGGATGAAGTTAAGAGCATCAAACTGGTCCCTGAAATCCTGGGTCGAGAGGCGAAGAGTAAAAACGCCGATATTATCAATGACTACAATATCGGTTCCTTCAGGCACATAATCCGAAAGTGTGGGTAGATCTATCTCCAGACCTTCAGGAGTAAACCCAAATTTGGAAGTCTGGACTTTCTCGGAACGTTTTTGAAAAGCCTTTTCGATGGTCAACTGACCGGATTCATAATATTTAGTAAGCCCAAGGTCCAGCATTTCAGACAGCTCGAGGATATCTTCGGGAAGTTCTTCTGTTGCGACCAGGACACATTTCTTGCCATCAAGGCACGCCCTATGCAGAAAATGAACCGTAAAAGTAGTTTTGCCAGTCCCTGTATCTCCGGTGATAAGAAGAACTCTGCCTGGCAGGTATCCGCCGCCGATCCTGTCGTCAAATCCAGGTATTCCTGATGATATCCGTTTCATTGTTTTGACTCAATCCATTTCTGTGTAGTAAAGCCTTAAAACTCTTGAATTATGAGATTGATGAGAGAGGAAGTAAATGATGAGTGAGGGAGTAAAACTGAACTTTTACTTACTGGGTATAAGGCGAAGTCTTATATAAAATTTACATACAGATGGTTGGGGAAAACTGTAGTAAATAACGGAATATGAAGTGTCGAGAAAAAAATATTTGAAAAAAAGAAACGACGAGAGGGGGACTCGAACCCCCGGGATGCGGGGCATCACGGGATTAGCAATCCCGCGCCATACCGGGCTTGGCTATCTCGTCATATCGAACTTTAGAAACGCGATCCCTAAAATGCATTTCATATATTTAACCTTTTCCGGAGAAAAATACTTTAAATAAATTGTTCATCCAGAAAAATTACAGTTCTTTTATATTACCAAGCTCTTGAAAACTACTAAAGTAATGTGCTTAGTGATGAGCACACCGCAGGTTGTTGTACCTCGAAGACTTCAGTAGGCTGAGATCTCTTCTCCACCCCGCGACCCCGCAAGCGACGGTTGCCCACGGTGAGTCTGCTCCCTTCCGGGCCTCGACCGGTTTCCGCGGTTAGGGCATGAGAACCTGTTTTCCAGCAAGTCCGCATACCTGCACTATCCAAGCAGGACGGGGTTTCTCAGTTGAGATCACAGGCTGAAATCTCTTTGACGCATCTTCCTTTGGCTTCGTCCCCCGCATATCGGCGATTTCGGGTTATAGGTAACGCCGGGCTACCCGGACTAGCTCATCAGCTATACAAAGACATTAGTCACTTATAAAACTATCCCTTCCGATATGTATTTTAAATCCCCCTTTCATAAACAGACAATGCGTCCGGGTAAAATAAATAAACATATCATGAAAGCATTTATTGAGAAAAAATACATATGGGAAAAACCAATGGGCTGGAAGGTTTTTTATAGAATCCTTCTTTAAAATCGATTTTTAAAAGCTATTTTTAAAAGCTATTTTTAAAAGCTATTTTTAAAAATCAACAAAAGGTTAGTGAGAGAGCTTTCCTTTGAAATATATATTATCATGAATAAAACGCCTTATTTATTTATATGCCGTTTTTCAAAGTAATAGATACATAAAATATATGATAAAATATATGCATAAAATTCCAAACGCTTGCAGGGTGTTAAAACACCCTGCAAAATAAATCCACTAGGGGAGTTTGTATGAGATATGGAGTTGCAATTGACCTGGGGACAAGTGGGTATCGGGCTCAGAAGATTGACCTTGATACTCAGGAAATTAAAAGGACAGTAATAACATTGAGAAATCCCCTTCCCGGAGCGAATGTGGTGGATCACATGGACTTCGCAATTCACTATGGTCAGGATCTTGCGCACGGGCTTTCCGTAAATGCGGTAAAGACCCTGCTCCAGACCCTTGATGTGCAAAGCGGAGAACTTGACAGACTTTCAATCTGCGGAAACCCTATTCAGTTATCCATTTTTCAGGGAATCAGCATTGAAGATCTGGCTTATGCAGGGGAACGGAAGAAAAAAAAGTACAATATACAGGAACAGAACAGGAATGCGAGAATAATATCCAGCAGCGAAATTTCGGGGCTTGAGGAATTTAACTGTGAAGTTGTAGTCCCTCCTGCAATAAAACATGAAGTTGGAGCCGATGCCCTTGCCCTTATTATTAAATCGGGCATGCTTAACAGCGATGAGATTTCGATTGCAACGGATTACGGGACAAATGCCGAGATGGCACTCAAAGTAAAAGATATTATTTATACAGGTTCGGCAGCTGCAGGCCCGGCTCTTGAAGGGCAGCAGATAAAGCATGGGACCCTTGCTTCCCCCTTTGCAATTTCTGATTTTGAATTCGAGGACGGAGCATTGAGGAATTATGTATTAAACGAAGAGATGAAACCTTATCCCGGAGATCTTGTAGACCCCAAAACCGGAGAAATTCTTGAAGAGGGGCAGATCAAAGCAAGAGGAATTACGGGTACAGGAGTGATCGCCCTTATAGAAAAAGCCATGGGTCACGGCCTGGTTGAACTCCCAAAAATCAAGACTCCGGACGAACTAATTCACCTGCAGAACAAAATCACTTTCTCGGAAAAAGACCTCAAAGAAGCCGGAAAAGCCATTGGTGCGATCAGGGCGGGGCACATTACTCTCTGTGCGGTTTCAGGTATCGAACTGACAGATATTGATACCGCGTATATGGCAGGCGCTGCCGGCACATATATGGATGCGGAAAAAGCCCAGAAAATTGGCTTGATCCCTTTCTCTACAGGAAAAATTGCCCAGCTAGGGAACACCTCTCTTGCTGTTGCAAGGGAAATCCTGCTTTCGGAGGAAAGGCTGTGGGAACTTCAGGATATTGCAAGTCAGATTATAGGCACTCACACAATGTTTGCGACTGCTCCGGAGTTCCGGGACGCCTATGTCCTTGAACTTGCGTACTGGGAAGAGGGAATGCCCTTTAAGATGTTTAAGAAATTCCTTAAAAAGAAAGGGCTTCCGTCACTTGATGAGCCCATAGAGAACCCTGTGGTAGATAAGCGCGTGGAAAGAGATATTCCTGTACTTGGTGAAGAAGGGCTGTATGTGCTCGAAAGGGTCGGGACCTATATGACAATGGTTGTTGACTGTCCCGA
Organism: Methanosarcina sp. 1.H.A.2.2; assembly: GCF_000979975.1. Lineage (NCBI taxonomy): Archaea > Methanobacteriati > Methanobacteriota > Methanomicrobia > Methanosarcinales > Methanosarcinaceae > Methanosarcina > Methanosarcina sp. 1.H.A.2.2. The sequence continues at coordinate 71,066 of NZ_JJQL01000080.1, read as the reverse complement.
GTGCAGGCAGTGCATAAAAGTCTGCCCCAACGACGCCATTACAATTGACGAGGAAAACAGGGTTATGATAAGTACCGATCTCTGCGAAGGTTCACACTGCCAGAAATGTATAAGAGCCTGCCCACCTGACAAATTTAACTGGGCGAATCTAGAGGTCTTCAAACCACAGCAACAGGAGTAAGATTAATCTGATTGTCAATGGATCAGCACTCAGGTACTTATGATATCGAAAAACGTTATTATACAACACACTCAACAATTAATTTGAGTGATGACGATGGGCGAATCCATCTTAAGGTATTTAAAAGTACCGTTCAGCATTACTCTGGTCTTTATGTATGGCTTAGCAGAATTGACATGAATATTAAGGGATAAACAGGTAAACAAATAAGAACACAATCTGAAATAAATACTATTTGAACCTCAAAAAGGGCAGAATAAGCAAGAGAAATAAGAGAACCCGTTTGTGAAAAGAACACGTTTGTGAAAAGAACACGTTTGTGAGATGAACCCGTTTGTGAAAAGAACACGTTTGTGAAAAGAACACGTTTGTGAGATGAACCAGTTTGTGAATTCAATGTAAAAGTGAGGAGCAACCTTTTTACAAAAAATGAGTTTTGGGCGGTTGTGTACACAATGAACACAAATTATATAAATAACCTCATCATAACGAATTATTGAGGCATCTAATCCACTTTCACACCATAAATCATCTACCACATCTAGCCCAATTAGATTTTTAAGTTACGCAACGCAGTTTTTTAGATGCCTCATTACCCAAATAACGCGAAGCTAACTGGGATAGAAAATCATCATATATAACCTTTTATATTCAATGTTTAAAATACTAATCTGATTTGCGATCTCATCTAGCAGAATAAGTGTATTTTGTACAGAATATTGTACAGAATAAAGCATTAAAGCTCCTGATAATTCAAAAGCTTTAATATCTCTACACAAAATATTTCTCTTTTTATTTCGGTGCATTCAGGTCAGGGCATCAGGAGTACGACTCATTATTCGTGAATACTGTATCTATTTTCTCTACTATACTCATCAGGGTTTAGTTTTTATAATTATATTGGGCTGTAGCTTTGTTTTTTGAGGCAAAAAATTCTATATTCTAAAGCTGAATGAGTATAAATCCTGACATGTAGAGATTTTGATCGAAAATAGATCGGAAATAAGCCCGATAGAAAGAATATCTACGCTTTACCTATGCTTTGAATGATACCTGTAAAGGCTGAGATTTTAAATAATATGCCGTCTTGCTGAAAAATATGGGAAAGACGCTGAAAAGGGTGAATGGGAAAATGAATTATTTAGGAAGAGTCAGGGGTAAAACTAGCACAAATTTTATAAATAACCTCTACATAGGAGTTAATGAGGCATCTAATCCACTTTCACACAGTAAATCATCTACCACATCTAGCCCAAATAGATTTTTAAGTTACGCAACGCCTATTTTTTAGATGCCTCAATCACCCAATTTGAATGAAACTTTTGATAACATCTTCTATTAGTAATAGAGTTTCTCAGATATAAATATTTATATTTAACTCTATCTATAATTATCCCGGGTATTTAGGAGCGTTGAAGGCTAATCTCCGTCATTTCAATGGCGGGATACAGCCGTCAACTGTATTTATTTCGGTATGTTGTGATATTTTTCTTCTTCTTCCTCATCCTATGCCATATTGTCGTTTTTTCCAGCAGCATAATAGGCTCAAGTATGTCAGTTAGACTTTGCTCTTAACTCTAAGTATGAGATTCTGTAGGGAAGTCCTGCATGTGAAACTTTGAACAGTGTTGGCGAGACAAGAATAATAACTGCTCCATGGCGGTATAGCATCGGTTGCGATATCGTAGATGCCTGCGAATTTATTCGCTGGAGAAGTCACTTGTTTGTAGAACTAGGTGCCTGATAAATACAGATTCCAGAAGGAAAACACAGACTATAAACCTCAGTACACAAACATGTTCTTTTATAGATGGATAAAAAAGGGAAATAAAAGGAAAAAGGAAAGGAAGAGGTCAGAGGGAATAAGCTTCACGAAGTTTTACAACGAGTGCTTCGACCTGTTCCACTGCTGTTCCTATATACTTATCAGGGTTTACGAGGTTCTCAATATCTCCTACACTCAGGTACCTTGAAACAGCAGGAGTATCCAGAAGTACCTGTTTGAAATGTTTCCCTGTATCATGGGCTTCCATCGCTGCATTCCGGACAAGTTCATGGGCTTCCTGTCTGCCCACACCTCTTTTTGCAAGTTCTATCATTACAGCTTCACCCATATTCAGGCCTCTTAGCAGTTCCAGGTTCCTGCGGATATTTTCTGGATAGAACCTGAGATTCTCAAGCACACTGATCCCAAGTTTTATGATATGGTCCGTAAGTACACAGGCTTCCGGGAAGACAACCCGTTCACAGGAAGAATTTGTAAGGTCCCTTTCGTCCCAGAGGGTATTGTTAAGAAGTTCAGGCTCAACCATTGCTCTTACGATCCGTGAAAGCCCGCAGATCTGCTCGGACTTTATGGGGTTGCGCTTGTGAGGCATGGTAGATGAACCGACCTGCTTTTTCCCGAAGCTTTCCTCAATCTCGGCGATTTCACTGCGCTGAAGAGTCCTGATTTCTATGCCGATCTTGTCCAGAGTCGTAACAGTATTTGCCATCCACATAACAAACTCGGCATGCCTGTCCCTCTGGATGATCTGGTTTGATACATCCACAGCCCCGATTCCGAGGTGCTGCATTGTAAGTTTCTGGATCAGGATTCCGGATTTTCCAAAAGCTGCCTGGGTCCCGACAGCTCCGGTCATCTGCCCTACGGTAGCTCTCTGAGTCAGCTCGTATAAGCGGTCCAGATGCCTTGAAATCTCAGAAGCCCAGATTGCAAAACGGAGCCCATATGTTGTGGGAACGCCGATCTGCCCATGTGTCCTTCCGCAGCAAACCGTATTCTTGTGGGCTTCTGCCTGGTTTACCAGAACCCTGAGCAGGATTTTGAGTTTATCTTCCAGTATATCGATTGCGTCCTTTATCTGGAGAGCTGTTGCTGTGTCAAGGATGTCGTTTGAAGTAGCTCCGAAATGGACCCACTTTCCTGCATCGTCTCTGCACTGCTCAGAAATCGCAACAACAACCGCCATCATGTCGTGGTGAATCTCGGCTTCGATTTCGTCAACTCTTTCAGCTTTTACAGAGGTAATGCATTCGGAGATGACCTCAGCCGCTTCTGCGGGGATAAGTCCCATATCCGCTTCTGCCCGGGCAAGGGCTGCCTCGGTCTGTAAGATCCTAGCAAGTCTGTTTTCCTGACTCCATACGTATTTCATTTCTGCTGTACCGTACCGGTATTCTATAGGATGAATAGCCACATCAATCACCTTACTGGAATCGGGAATTTTATTTAATCCCGGATCTACTTTAAGCCTTAATTGTTCTTAGTTTTTTAATAGTCTGAATTTTAGTATTTTTTCCTGAATAACCTTAAACTAAATTATCCTTTAGGCTAAATTATCCTTAGCCTAAATTATCCTTAGCCTAAATAATTCCTGGCAGTATAGAGTTTCAATATTCACTTCACAAATATCATATAAACCTGCTAACCGGTAGTCTAATATTTCAGTTACTGCCGGAACTGCAAATCTTAACAATACCACTGATGTCAATAATTCTAGTATCATTACTGTTCCGCAGCCGTTAACTTCAGCTTGCAGAGTACGGAATAAACAACAGAACCAATAAATAAACTTTGAGTCTGCAGGATCGAACAAAATCGGGGCATGTGAATGAGAAGAGAATAGACGAAAAGAAAGGGTTACAAATTCAGCAGGTAGCGTAATTTTTTAATGAAAAACATTATATGCCTTAACATCCTTTAAGCGGGCTATCTACCGTATCAATAATAAAAAATAATAGCAGGTGACAAAAATGGCTCGTTTTCCAGAAGCAGAAGAAAGATTATTAAACAAAAAAATCTGCATGAAGTGTAATGCCAGAAACGCTGTAAAGGCAACCCGCTGCAGAAAATGCGGCTACGGTGCTCTTCGCGTGAAATCTAAGGAATCCAAGGGAGCATGATCTTTTTTGCAGGTGGAAGCACACCTCCAGAAAATTATTGAACAGGACGGAAAAGTTCATCTTACCCTTATCGACCCGGCGTCCCAGACGCCCGAACGAGCCGCCGAAATTGCTCTTGCAGCAGTTGAAGGAGGCACAGATGCCATCCTGATAGGGGGCTCAACCGGAGCGTCGGGAACCCTATTAGATGAAACTGTAATAAAGATTAAAGAAAAGGTAAATGTCCCCACCATCCTTTTCCCGGGAAGTTCAGCAGGGCTCAGCAGGTATGCAGATGCCGTATTTTTCATGAGCCTCCTGAATTCCAGAGACTTAGGGTATGTGATTACAAACCAGGTGCTTGGAGCTCCGCTTGTATACAGAAGCCAGATTGAGCCAATCTCCATGGCATACCTTGTGGTCGAACCCGGAGGCACTGTTGGCTGGGTAGGGGACGCAAAACTGATCCCCAGGAAGAAACCTGAAATTGCTGCGGTCTATGCCCTTGCAGGCAAATATCTTGGCATGCACTATACCTACCTGGAAGCAGGATCCGGAGCCGATACGCCTATCAACCCCGAAATGATAGGGGCTGTCAAACACGTACTCGGAGAAAACAAACTTATTGTTGGCGGCGGGATCAGAGACGCAAAAACCGCAAAGCTCTGTGCTTCTGCAGGTGCGGACATGATTGTCACCGGCACGATTGTTGAAGAAGTAAAGGACGTAACTGCAAAGGTGGCTGAGATTGTATCTGCCATCAAAACCTGAACTCTTATAAAAGTTCTCACGGGTTTGCTGCCTGCTTTTCGGCAATCAAAAAGATTCTTTTTATTATTTTACTATTTACTTTTTACTTTTTTGAGTTTCGTTTTTAGAGAGCTTTGTTTCGTTTTTAGAGAGCTTTAGCTGTCTCGACTTCCTGCTCTCTCCGGCTGAGTGAATTAAATAGTATTCGGCAGTTCAGTCACGGTGCAGATTAAGTATAATAGCGATGACCTGCCAATAAAAACCGGGGGCCTGGTCTCTGAATAAAGGCCAGAACCAGCAGAAGAAAGGACAAAATAGGAGGAATAATCTGGACGTAAGAGAAGAAGTCCATGAACAGATTCTGGAAATCCTTACAGGTGCAAAATTTCCAATAAACACGCTGGAGGAATTAATTGCTGCTTTGCCCGAGGGGCTGGACACCACATGCATGATAGGCGGCACTGAAGTCACGGCAGCAGAGGCGAGAAGCCTGATTACTGAAAAGGACTTTCCATTCAAAGATGCAAAACACGTAGCAGATCTCCTGGTTGAAAGAGCAGGGCTCTAAGTTTGAGTTATGTCTTTTACATGGATTTCAATACCGTCGGTGGGGAAACCAGCCTGTGAAGCGTCAGGCTGAAATTATTTTTTAGCTCCTGAGAAAGCCTGAACTCTCATAAAAAGGTATTAAAACTGTTCTGGAAGTCGCCTGCTAAAAAATTGTCTATACACACCGGGATACCTGCTGCATTACAGGACTTCACTTTAATGTAACCCTTACTTATACCGAAACTTTTTATTTCTGAAACCGTTTTTATACTTATAAACTATCCTAATGCTTAACTTTCTGGAATCTGTAACAGCATCAATTTACAGGCAGCCGATTGTAATAAATAGTTTTAAAGGTAATATCTCACTCCTATTTTAGTATCATTCTCCTGTTAACACAAAATGTTCTATTAATATGATAGGGTCCGAAGGAGGCATGTTCAGAGCAGACAACTCTTCGTGCAGCGAATACAAAGTCTGCAGAAATCCGGAGGACCCTTTAACTTGCAATAAACACTAAGAGGTATGATTATGATCAGGATTTCCAATCTGGTAAAGGATTATGAGGTACGTTCCGACAAAATAAGAGTATTGGACCATATCGACCTCACGGTGAAGGACGGAGAGATTCTCGGAATTACAGGTCGAAGCGGAAGCGGGAAATCGACCCTGCTCCGCATTATCCGGGGAGTTGAGCCCTTCGATGAAGGAACTGTGGAAGTTGATGGGGAAACTGTGAGCCATGATTCAGGGATTGAAGGAGTAAATTTCCTGAAAAGCGTTACCGCGATCCACCTCCAGCGAAATTTTGGACTCTGGAACGGTCCTGCAATAGAAAACATCATAAGGAAACTGAATTACCTCCGAATAGGGCATGAAGCCCTTCCGCATAACGAGACTGAAGTTTATGACGATCTCTTTGCCGAGGCGATGGAGTACATGAAACTTGTGGGCCTGGAACACAAAGCCCTTCACTCTACCAATCTCCTCAGCGGAGGGGAAAAGCAAAGAGTTGTAATGGCAAGACAGCTTGCTGCAAAGCCCAAAGTCCTTCTCCTGGACGAGCCTGTAACAATGACGGGACCGGATACAAAGCAGGAAGTCCTTGATGTGATAAAGGGCCTGAAAGAGAAACTGAATATCCCGATTATAGTGGTCTCCCATCTTCCTGAAATCCACGCCTATCTTGCAGACAGGCTTATATTCCTCGAAAACGGAAAAATCGCAGCTGATGGAGAACCTACCTGGGTTCTTAAAAACTTCCTTAGAGACCTGAAACCCAGGGAAGAGCTCTCAGAGCCCGGGAATAAGGAAGCCTGCATAAAAGTAAGGAATATTTCAAAACGCTATTCTCTTATCAGGATGGGGGAAGTCCTCAATATCAAAGACTTCTCTCTGGATGTTTATGGGGGAGAGATTCTGGCATTTATCGGTCCGTCAGGAGCCGGAAAGACAACCATTATGAAATTAATGGAAGGGCTGGTCACGCCAAAAAGCGGGTCTGTCGAGTATTTATGCAGCGGGGACTGGGTGGATGTTACCGAGTATAGTGAGAAGCGCATGGAACTCCGGCGGATCATGAGCGTTATGAACCAGGAGTTCTCAATGTCCGTAAACTCCACTGTAAGGGAACAGATCCGCTTCAGGCTGAGCATGAAAAAACAGGGTGCAATTGAATATGCGAGAAATAAAGCCAGGGAAATGGGACTTTCGGATGAGACTCTGGATACTATCTACCGCCTGCCCGATATGCCTGAAGAGGAAAAGACTACCGCACTCAGGGAGCTGAACCTCAATGACACGGTTTACTTCGAACTCTTCCCCACAATTCCGATAACTGATATCGATACCTATGCAAAGCCGGTATTCGAAGCCCTTGATCTGCCAATGGAAGTCCTTGACAAAACTCCTTACCAGATAAGCGGGGGAGAACATGTCAGGGCTTTTATTGCCCTGAGCCTCGCCACCTCTCCAGAATACCTTATGCTTGACGAACCTTTCGGAGACCTCGACCCTGTAACCCTCAGGGACGTGACAAATTCATTAAAAAGGATCAATGAACGCTTCGGCACGACCATTGTACTCGTGAGCCACCACATGGACTTTGTCCGGGAAGTTGCCCACAGAGCGGTATTAATCGAAAACGGAGCCCTTGTAATGGATGGAAAGCCGATTGAAGTCTCTCAGGAACTGATCAACAGGAGCAATGCCCCTTACATGGAGCACAGCCTGGAAGACCTCATTGAAGGCAACTTAGAAAGCCAGTAATTTAAGAGTCTGCTCAAGACTCTTTTTCTTATTTTATTTCGGCATTTCCAATTGAGTTCCTCTTCTTTAGATTGTCTGCCAATTGAGTTCCTCTTCTTCAGATTGTTTGCCAATTGAGTTCTTCTTCAGATTGTCTTAAAAATCGGGGCAGATAAAAACACATTATATTTATGCCTTCTTTTTTTTATATTCTTCTCGAAGTTTGTCCCACTCCTCGTTTCCGAATTTTATGTACAGGCTCGGAGGTACGATTTGTTTCTCAAGATCTTTAACTGTTTTTTCAGAAAGTTCCTGATTTTCAATAACCTCTTTTCCGGCGGAGATGAGCAGCTTTTTGTATTTTCCTATCAGCGGTTTTAGAATGATATTGTTTTTGCCCCTGAATATTTCCCCTTCTCCCCTGTAGATTTCTGCAATCAGTTCTGTGTGAAAAGTTCTTGCTAGCCGCCTGAAATAAAGGCGTTCGACCTCAAAATTTGTTTGTCCGGGCAGCCCTGCATTCGAAATCACAACGAATTTCGGATACTTCTCGTAACGCTTAGAGTGCCTGTATTCCCCCATTGCATCCTCTTCAAAGTGGGGCAAAAGGGCAGGAGTAAGTCTATCTATGAATTTTTTCATTATGGAAGGGACGTTATCAAAATATACGGGGCATGCAAAGACTACGATATCCGAAGCCATAAATCTGGGAAGCAAATCATCCATATCATCGCGAATAGTACACCTTCCGGGTGTCTTGAGCCAGCACTCAAATTTCCCCCTGCAGTGCCTGATATCCTTCTCGGCAAGGATTATATTTTCAGTTTCTGCCCCGGCTTCTTCTGCTCCTTTCAGAAATTCCTCAACCATGATGAGCGTATTTCCTTCTCTACCTTTATGGCTCCCGCTGAACACTGTTACTTTCATATAACAACCCCCTGTTACTCCATTAAATTAAAACTGGTGAGCCGTCTCTTCTCCGGCTCAGAATCTTCCGAATCCTTTGAATCCCCCGAATCCTCCGAATTCCCCGAATCCTTAACTCGTTTTCAAAATCCTTTATCTGCACCCGTAAAGAGATCCTTCTTTCTACCTACCAGTTTCGTTTCTGTCCTCATTAATGTTTTCACTAAACTTTTTTCCCACGCACCATGCTTTTCCCAGATGCTTTCCGATTCCCCAGTAGTTATTGTCGTACATTGAAAAAACAATGGGTTCAATCTTTTCTATATCAGGAACTCCATTACAGAGATACCGTTCTTCTGCATAACTTTCCACAATCTCCCCGATGAAAACCTCGTTAGTCCCGCCGAAGTCAAGGGTTTCCACGAGCCGACATTCAAGGTTTACAGGGCATTCCCGGATCATTGGAGCTTTTTCGAGCTTTCCGTAGAAAGTTTTGAAGATACCTGATTTGTCTACCTTTTTCCCGGAAACTATGCCACAGTAGTCTGTAGCTTCAACTATGTATCTGGAAGGAATATTCACGCTGAAGCAATTGTTTTCCCTGATTCCTTCATTTGTATAGTGCATTTTCCCCAGGGTAACTGCGATCATAGGGGGACTTGCCTGAACAATTCCGCAAAAAGCAATTGTCAGGTAGTTTGGCTTTCCTTTCACATCGGCACCCACGAGGGTAGTGGGCATAGGATAAAGAAAATTCTTGGCTCCGATGGCTTTTTTCTCTCCGATTTCCATCCTTTCATCCTCCTCAGAGGTTAAGTAAATTGAAATTCTCCTGAGATGTAATTAGTATTCCGGTTTTGAGCGATATCTTGATAGATATATAATTCATCGAAATATAAATGCCCTGTGAGAATTTGAAATGGAACCTGGCGGTTAGGGGAAAAAGGAATTGAAAACGATTCAGTGGGACAGAGGTACAAAAAAGGAAAGTTTGCAAGCAGGAAAAACGATGGGCTGGTGTGAACAATAGCACACCTGTTAGTCGTTTACTCATGCCTCAAAGCATCTACAGGAGCCAATTTTGCGGCCTTGCTTGCGGGATAAACCCCTGCGGCAACGCCCACAACTATAGCAACTATGAGGCCTGCCACAAAAATGTAAGGGGAATAAAGGAAGGGAAGGTTAAGGAGGTTTGTGGCGGCATAAGCCCCTCCTACTCCCACTCCTACTCCAAGGAGACCTCCGAAGAGGCTGATGATAATGGATTCTATGAGAAAGAGCAGAAGAATATCAGTGCTTGAAAAGCCAAGTGCCTTCATGATCCCTATTTCCCTGGTGCGCTCAGTAACCGTTACAAGCATTATGTTCATTATTCCTATCGAGCCCACAAGCAGGGAGATAAGAGCTACTGCAACAAGGAAATTTCTCAGGGTATCAGCAAGCTGGTTTGTTTGCTCAAGGACATCCGCCTGATTGAAAATCCGGTAGGGCTTCGCGTCTTCATCGTTGATATCCCTTGAAGATACTCCAAAGTTCCGGGCAAGCCGCTTATCCACCTCTTCCGAGACTTCTACCACTTTCTCGATGTTGTCGGACATGGCAAAAAAGGCCGAGAAATCATCTTCTTCTAGCATCTGGTTGATGGTTGAAACTGGGATAAAGATGCTCACATCCCTATCAATCCCCCCTCCGACGAAAGATGTAGCAGGGCTTTTAATGATGCCTTTCACCTTGAACTTCCGGGTCACCGTCCTGCCCCCTTCAAGACGCAGGGTAATGTCTATAGAACTGCGGGTGGATATGTTCCTATCAAATTTTTCGTTTGCAACTTTGGACCCGATTGCTGCAGAAAACGCATCCTGGTCACTTATGAAACTGCCGCTTTCCATAATGATATTGGCAGTATCCTCATAGTCTCCAGTTACTCCCGCGATGTCTATATTTTTATTCTGGGAAAAAGAGGTTACCACCCCAAGCTGCTGTTTTATGGGAGAAACCCCGCTGATGCCGGGAGTTTTTTTGATTATTTGAAGCTCATTGTTGTAAAAAAGGTTAGGTTCCTGGCTGTAAATAATAATAAAATTGGAACCCTGGGCATTTATCTCCTCTTCAAAAAAAACATTGAAACTCTCCCCAAGAGAGACGTTCGCCACCACCGCAGCAATCCCTATGATAATGCCAAGGGTAGTCAGGCCTGAGCGGAGCTTTGCACTCGCTATGCTCCCAAGAGAGATACCGATAGCTTGCCTTACCTTCAGCATACATCCTCCCATTTTAGAGTTCCGGGCTGCTTAAGCTCTGAATCCTATTTTCGACAGGTATATAGGGAGATTAAGGGTCTTCAGCCCTCAGGCAGTCCATTGAGGATTAATTTCTACAAAACCCAGCAGATATTAATGTACAATATTTTCCCGTAAATATTAATGTCCAATATATCCCCGTAAATATTAATGTCCAATATTCCCCTGTAAATATTAATGTACAAATATATAATAAATCATTGTTGGAAGAAATAGGGGTTTCGATGGGTACTCTGCTCTAAGGTACTCATGCAACACAGGCGTTAAAAACAGAACAAACTTCCAAACATTACAAATTAGCACATTTCTTATATATGCTGATGTTATATGATAGGAAATATAAGCATATGTATGAAATACTGAAAGTTAATAAGAAATAAAAGATAAATAAATATCATTTTGAGAATTTTATAAACATTTTCTAAACACTTTAAACTAGATTTTGAGTGCTGAATGTTATCATTTATACCTCCACCGCCTCTGCTTCATGCCCCATTCAAACCTTGACTGTGCGCTGAAAGATGCACTATTGTAAACACATGGAGGGGGAAAGATTCTGACAAAAAATACTGACAAATACCCCGAACTTTTTTCAAGCATTCCACAGAGCTCACAGCTCTCCGCCGTATATCGTGATCTCGAAGAACTGGCAGAACTACACGTTGCCTATTTTAAACAAGGGATTGAAAGGGGAGATCACTGCCTCTGGACCGTCCCGGATTCGCTTTCAGCCGAAAGAGCAAAAAATGAACTTGAGAAGGCAGGAGTGGATGTCGGGAAATACATCACTTCATCTCAATTAGAGATTCTACCAACCGGCACACTTTCGGAAAGTATCCTCCTGCTTGAATCTGCAGTAAAAGAACTCATGGGGGCGGGGAATGAAAAAGCCCTTTCCGAAGAGTTTCCTGGATTCCGAACGAATATCGGTGTTAAGGGGGCCGGAAGCTCCTTCAAAACCTGCTTTGAAGGGTTAGAAAAGATCCTTGAAGAGATCAGTCAGGGTAATAGAGTAAATCTCACATTTCTCTGTACTTTCCCGCTTGAAGAATTGTCAGGCAGTGCACTTCTTGAGCTGGTGGAGGAAAAGGGCGTTCTCGTTAAAAGAAAAGGCAAATGGGAATATCTGGTGAATACATGCAACTTAAACGGGCACAAAGAACTGGAAATCACCCTTCTCAAAGCAAAAAATGATGCTGAAGCTACAAACAGGGCAAAAAACAGTTTCATAATGAATATGAGCCATGAGCTTCGGACTCCTCTCAATTCAGTAATTGGCTTTTCTGACCTGCTGCTGGAAGGAGCTTTCGGGCCCATGAATACAAAACAAGCAAAGTACGTCAACAATATCCTGATAAGCGGGAAAAGCCTGCTGGAGATTATTAACAACTTGCTTGACATCTCAAGGCTTGAAGCCGGTGAAAAGACCCTCAAATATGAGGAAGTGGATGTTGCAAGCCTCATAGGGGAAGTGAGAATGAGCCTCCTTTCGCCTGCTTCGGTTAAGAAGATCACTGTTGAACTGAAGATCGATCCTTCTGTAGGAAATGTTCGGGCTGATATTACAAAATTCAGGCAGATCCTGTACAACCTGGTCAGCAACGCCATAAAGTTTACTCCAGCAAAAGGAAAGGTCATCATCAGTGCCTGCAAAAAAGAAGGAGTTCTTGAGGTCAAGGTTTCGGATAATGGAATAGGGCTTTCAAAGGAGAGTCACGAAAAGATATTTATGCCCTTTACACAGGCAGATTCTTCTGCAGCCCGCGGGTACGGTGGAGCCGGTCTTGGGTTATATATTGTCAGGAATTTTGTAGATCTTCACGGCGGGAAGATCTGGATTGACTCAGAGATCGGAAAAGGAAGTACGTTTACCTTCACCCTTCCGGCAGAATAGGAAAATACCTCTCTCCCGGAGAATAAAACGAAAAAAGCAAACTCTTCCCTTAAAGGAAAAAAATCGAAAAAAATGGGCTCGGCACCTGAACCTGAAAATTGAAATTAGAATACAAGCTACTTAATAAGCGAATTGAAATTAAAAAATTCTGCAAAAAGAAGCCGGGTCCAGCGGAAGACATCTGCCATAAAAAAATTGATCGAAGCTGGTTCAGGGATACACTGGGCGTTTCCGCAATAATCTCCTTTATGGGCCAGGGTTGTAAAGGCAGTGAACAATCTGGCACTGCCTATACTTCCGATGGATCAAAAAAGATAGATTTGAACTTCTATCTTCTTATCGCCTCTAACATATCCGATTTAAGGATTATTCCTAACATATCCGATTTAAGGATTATTCCTAACATATCCGATTTAAGGATTATTCAGGGATCTCCAGAGCATTCATTTGTTTTTCTGCTGCTTTTTTCTGTAAATCAGTACACCGGCTGCGATAACGGCGACAAGCAGGATACCGGCTACAATCATACCTGAACTGGCTCCCTGATTTTCCTCAACCTGCTGAATCTGGAGATTGCTTACCAGATTTTCGTGTTTGTTTATGCCATTGCCGTAACTTGCAGAAAGGCTAAGATTTATCGGTTCAGAGGTTCCCCCTATGTTTTCCGAAGATGGATCTGCTACAGCATCAAACTCTATTGTGAAAAGCTCATCAGCATCCATGGGGCCGATGAAATATTCGGCAGGGTAAAATTTCACTCCTTCAGCTTCAGGTCTGATGCTTACGGAGTTAAACTCATTAGGATGGGTATTTGCCACATCAAACTCGAGAGCAGCTTCGCCATTTACCAGTCTGAGGGCCTTTGAAGGGATCACCTTTACATTCGAAGAGTCAACTTCAAGTGGAATGTTCTTCCGGCTGTTGTAGTCAAAAGAGTTGCCCTCAATTGCAAGTTCAAGGTTGTGAGTTCCCTCACTTGCATCTTCAGAAACCATAACGTTAAATGTCAGTTTGATGCTATCCCCGGGACCAAGAAGCCCCATTTCTCCGTAGGGGGCATCGAGAACAACTATTCCCTCAGACATCGGTCTCAAAACTGCGGCCTGGATTCTCGCATTGGTATCATAGTCTTTTCCATCAATGGTGACAGTAGGAGTTGTTGCGGTATTGCTGAGGGTCACTGTAACAGTACCCCTATCTCCAGGCATGAAAGCTTCAGGGTAAGAGATCACCTCTTTGAGTTCCAGAGTACCTTTGCTGTCAAAGGTTTCAGTCCCTATCCTTATATCAAAAGTTTTCTCACTCCAGGGGCTGGTTTTATCGATCCTTGTACGGATGTCAATTGACCTGATTCCCTTCTGAGCATTCTTGTCCACGAAAAGGTGAAACTCTTTGGATGCAAATTTGTTGGGAGCAAGAGCCCCTATATTCTGTACTGCGTTTGCCTGGGAATCAAGGGAAAAGGGATATTCAGGGACTATTTCAATATCAACATTTTCTGCCCTGTCTCTACCTACGTTTTCTACCTGAACTGTCAGGTCAAGATACTCCCCTATTTTAGCAGGGTAAGGGTTTGTTTCAACTATTGTAACTTTCAGGTTTGCACTTGCAGTCGCAGCAGAAGCAGGTGCTGCAAAAATAAATGAAACTAAAAGTAGAAATATAACGACAAAAGTAATTGGGTTTTTCAGTCCTGTCATTTTAACTCATCCTGATTGACTAAATTTGGAAACTTAATTATTAGGTGTAGGCTGGGTTACTCTGGATTGTTCTGATTTCCTTGGTTATTCTGAGCATTGGATTATTCTGAGCATTGGATTATTCTGAGCATTGGATTATTCTGAGTATCATATTATTCTGAGTATCATATTATTCTGAGTATCATATTATTCTGAGTATTATATTATTCTGAGTACACTGAATCTTCCGAATTATTCTAGCTTATTCCGAATTTCTCTGGACTATTCCGTCTTTTACGAGCACTAACCTGTCAGCATACTTCGCAATATCTGGATCATGCGTAATCATCACGATAGTCCTGCCATCTTCATTCAGTTTGGTAAACATGCTGAGGATTTCGCAGCCTGTTTTAGAGTCCAGGTTTCCTGTAGGCTCATCCGCAAGGAGGATTGCAGGATCATTGATAAGAGCTCTGGCAATAGCTACCCTTTGCGATTGCCCTCCCGAAAGTTCACCTGGTTTGTGGTGCATACGGTCTTCAAGCCCTACCATTTTTAAAAGGTCTTTTGCCCTTTTGCGCGTATCCACACCTTCTCTTGTGTTAGCGTAGGTGGGCAGTTCAACATTTTCAAGAGCTGTAAGCCTTGGAATTAGGTTGAATGTCTGGAATACAAAGCCTATCTCAAGCCCCCGGAGCTTTGCAACCTCCCTATCAGATAGTGTATTGATATCAAGGCCTTTAATTATGATCTTCCCTTCTGTAGGTCTGTCAAGAAAACCTATGAGGTTCATAAGTGTACTTTTTCCTGATCCTGAAGGGCCCATTATAGCAAGAAATTCCCCTTCCCGTACTGTCAGATTGATGTCGCGAAGAATAGGAACTTCCATATCTCCCAGGGTATAACTCTTTTTAACATTGATGATTTCTATTACCGGGGCTCTTTTAAGCAGATTTTCTCCTTTGGTATCTTTTGCCGGGCGACTGGAACGGGGCAATTCACACTTAAATTGCTCTTCATCTGAAGTTTCATCCGAGGCAAAAAGGCTTTCTTCCGGAGATATCTTTTCTTCAGTTTCCCTACTTCTACCTGCTTCCGGGTTCGAACTTCCGGGAGGAGATACTTCATGATCGAGTATTTTGGTCTTCATGTCCACTTCTTCACTGTTCACACTTTAAATATATTATTCTACTGAGTACTGTACAATATCAACATTTCCTTGTTTTAAGCTTTAAACGTTTGTTATACATATCATTTTATAATATCAAATCTGCAAAATAATTATTTTTCCCGATTCAGATTTTCAAGTTTTTCGATTACTTCTTCAAGTATGTTGTCAAGCTTGAGCATATCTCTGTGGTATCGTTTAAGAATTTCTATTTTTTCCTTCTGTGCCTCGCTGAGGTCTTCATTCTGATAATGCTCGATCATACGAGGGATTTCAATAGTTGCAGGTTGAATTTCACATGCCTGTGCTCTTATCAGCTGTCCGATAGCAACCCTTAAGATGTCCTTGTTTGCCCTTACATAGACTTTCCTTGTGCCGGGCTTTGTCCCTCTTACAATAAAACCCGAAGGCTCAAGCTGACGGATCTTGTTGCTTACCGAAGCCAGGGAATAGCCGGTCTCCTCAGCAAGCTCTTTCATTGAAACCTCTCCCGGTTCGATAAAAAGCCTAGCAACTATAGTTGCAGTGAGACTGTCCATTCCGTAGGCTTTGCCAACCCTTTGATAATAATTAATAAACTCCCTGTCAATCTGATCCATAATCATTCATTCAATCATTTATTACTTTTAGTATTTAGTAAAAATAATGTAAATAAAAGTTACTTAAAAGTTATTCTTACTCTATCAATTTTTAGTCGGTCTGGCAAAAAAGAAACGCTGGAAAAGAAACACTGGAAAAGAAACGCTGGAAAAGAAACGCTGGAAAAGAAACACTGGAAAAGAAAAAAGCTGAACGATGCTGAAAAAAGAAAATATTGAAAAGATAAGGGTCATTTCTTCAAACTTGAAAGACCCTTACTCATACCTTAAGGCATCCACAGGATTCATGCTTGCAGCCTTTCTTGCGGGATACAGCCCTGCACCTACACCTACAAGGACCGAAACCAGAATCCCGATTTCGATTAGCTTGAATGGAAAAACCGGTGGAAGTTTAAGGGCATTTTCAAGGATATAAGCTCCAAATCCGCCTATTGCAGTCCCCATCAGTCCCCCGAAGACGCTGACCATCACGGACTCCAGCAAAAAAAGAGATTGAATATTGGAGCTGCTATAACCTACGGATTTCATTATACCAATTTCTCTTGTACGTTCGGTAACTGTTACGAGCATGATATTCATAATCCCTATCGAACCCACGAACAGGGAGACTAAAGCAAGGACGAGCAGGAAAGAACTTAAGGCAGCTCCTAATGCTTCGGTCTCTTCAAGGACATCTACCTGATTGAATATGGTATAAGGCTTTGCATCTTCATCCTCAATATCCCTTTGAGGAATTCCGAAGTTCCTGGCAAGCCTTTTATCCACTTCATCCGAAATCTTGCGGATATTTTCAGAGCTTTCTGCCATCGCAAAGAAGGCTCCATAGTCCTGTTCTCCGGTCATCTCATTCATGGTCGAAATAGGGATATAAATTATCATGTCTGTACTGCCGTCTCCACCGACAATAGTTTCTTTTGAATCCTCCAGAACTCCTTTTACTTTGAAGCTTTTTCTTACAAGCGTACCGTCTTCCTGTCGGAATGCAATATCAACAGTGCTTCTATGCGAGATACTCCTGCCAAATTCCTCTTTTGCAAGGTCATACCCAAGAACAGCAGAGTAAATGTCCTTATCAGTCAGGAAACTTCCTTCTTCCATTTTAATTCCCTGGATTTCCTGAAAGTCCCCATTTACACCCACAATGCTCACACTTTTAGTATCTGAAAGATAGTTAATCTCTCCAGATATTATTTTCCTGGGAGAAACTCCTAAAATTCCTGGAGTATTTTCAATTATTTCAAGCTCACTTTCATAAAATAGGTTTGGTTGGTCACTATATGCAATTATGAAATTTGAGCCTACAGAGGCGACCTCATTGGTAAAAAACTGGTTGAAGCTGGCACCAAGGGATGCGTTTATGATTACTGCTGCAATGCCTATCACAATTCCGAGCGTTGTGAGTGCAGACCGAAGCTTGGAGCTGCGTATACTTCCAGAAGCAATATGGGCTGCCTGTACAAATTGTATCATATTTTACCCCCCTAAATATGATATTTAGCCAATCTTCATCTGCTTATTGTTTTTTCTTTCTGTAGATTAGAAAGGCTGCAGGGATAAAGACTGCAATAAGTCCACCTGCAATTGCAACTGTAGAGTTTGTCTCAGGAGTCCGGGAATCCGTTTCAAGGTTCAGATTACCTGCAACATTTTCGTGCCTGTTGATGCCATTGTTGTAGTTTGCAGTTACATTCATGCTTACGGGTCCCGAAGATTTTTTATAGGTATCCGAGGAACTGTCTATCATTGCATCAAACTTTATTGTGAAAAGTTCGTCAGGATCCATAGGTCCGATGAAGTATTCGGCAGGGTAAAACTTTACACCTTCAGCTTTAGGTCTTATGCTGACAGAGTTTAGCTCATTAGGGTGGGTATTTGCTACATCAAACTCTACGGTAGTTGTCCCATCCACCATCTGTAGTGGCTTTGAAGGAATTACCTTTATATTCGAAGAATCGACTTTAAGCGGAATGTTCTTCTTGCTGTTGTAGTCAAAGGAGTTTCCCTCAATTGCAAGTTCAAAATTGTGAATCCCTTCCCTCGCATCCTCTTCAACCTCTACATTGAAGGTCAATTTGATACTGTCTCCCGGGCCCACAAGTCCCATTTCATAATATGGAGCTTCCGAAACTCTTATTCCGTCAGACAGAGGTCTCAAAACCGCAGCCTGTATTCTGGCATTGGTATCGTAGTCACTTCCATCGATAGTAACTGTAGCTGCAGTTGCTGTATTCTTAAGAGTTACTGTAACAGTGCCCTTATCTCCAGGCATAAAGACTTCAGGAGATGAGACTATTTCTGCAAGCTCAACAGTACCTTTGCTTTTAAAGGTTTCAGTACCTATCCTTATGTCAAAAGTCTTCTCACTCCATGGACTGCTCTGTCCAGCTCTGGTGCGAATATCAATCGAACGAACTCCCTTCTGGGCGTTTTTATCAACATACAGATAAAACTCTTTTGTGGCAGTTCTGCCAGGATTAAGAGCTCCAATGTTCTGCATAGTGTTTGTCTTGGAATCCAGAGAGAAAGGATACTCAGGGACTATTTCTATGTCAACGTTATCGGCTTTGTCCCCTCCTACGTTTTCCACCTGTATGTTCAGGGTCAGGTATTCTCCTATCTTTGCAGGATAAGGATTTGTTTCGACGATCGTTACTTTCAGGTTTGCACTTCCTACAGCTGCAGAGGCCGGAGACGCAAAAATCGAGGCGATCAGAAGTAAAGAAAAAAAAGCTGCAATACCACGCTCTTTAATCAATTCCATGTATTCCCCACCTTAGTTATATTGAATTACTCCATCTTTTACAAGGACAACCCTGTCAGCATATTTTGCAATTTCAGGGTCGTGTGTAACTATTACTACTGTCCTTCCTTCATTATTCAAATCCATAAATATTCGGAGGATCTCAGAACCTGTTTTCGAGTCAAGGTTCCCAGTCGGTTCATCTGCAAGGAGGATCGAAGGATCATTTATGAGTGCCCTTGCAATTGAGACCCTCTGAGATTGGCCTCCGGAAAGTTCTCCTGGCCTGTGGTGCATACGGTCCTGCAGTCCCATAAGTTTCAGGAGTTCCGTTGCACGCTTTCGTGGATCGATGCTCCTCGAATTGGCAAAAGTTGGGAGCAAAACATTCTCAAAAGCGGTCAGACGAGGAACAAGGTTGAATGTCTGAAAAACGAAACCTATCTCAAGCCCCCGGAGATGGGCAAGTTCTTCATCTGACATTCTGTGCAGGTCCCTCCCCCTTATAATCACCTGCCCTTCCGTAGGTCTGTCAAGGCAGCCTATAAGGTTCATTAAAGTACTTTTCCCTGAGCCAGATGGTCCCATTATAGCCAGGAATTCTCCCTTTTCGATTTTAAGGTTAATACCTGAGAGTACCGGAACTTCCATGTCTCCAAGCACATAACTTTTCCTTACATTGGAAACTTCGACAATAGGGTACCTATCCTCAGGTAAACTATTCTTATTAATGTTCACATCCCCCTCCCCAATTTTACTGAGATATGATCAGAAAAAATCACATTGAATAATCTCAATTGTTTTTACTCCTTATGTAAGAAAATCCATTTTAATCTATGCTCTATAAATTTTTTTCAAAAACTGAATTTCAAGTCCAACTGTTATCGATTTATGTCTGCCAATGCAGGCTTTTAAAACTGAACTTTGAAAATAAGCACTAGATACACTGTTTTTGACTCTTGGATAGACTATTGAGTTTCAGACCTGATTTTTGCTTAAAATCACCGGGCATAAAAATAAGCATAGTTTTGGACAGTAGAATTCGGAAGTTGAGATTTGTTTCTGGTAGCATGAGGCTTTTGCAGGAAATTTGTGCTCTCATCCTGAGACTTATCTTTGTTATTTTAAACTGCTTTCTCTCATACATCGGTTGTATAAATGTAATGGACAAAATCGAAAAACCGCAGTCTCTGAACCAATCAGTTTCAAAAAGTTATTCTTTCGCCGGGGCAGGCATCCAAATATTTAGGTCAAGGTTAAAACCTAAGTGAAACATTCAAACATCTATTGTATTAAAAAATATATACTCTGTTATACAGGGGCTTGCCTCCAAATATTTGAGAACTATTATTCATAAGGAGATGTAATTCTGTCCAATTTATATAATCTTGTATATATAGCTAAATATAGCCACTGCCAGTTAGAAATTTGAACTGTAGATCTTAAGAATAAAAGAAATTCTCAGCAATAATCTTTCTAAGTGGCTGAAAGAGTCGCAAGCTTTGGGGGCTTGATAAAGAAGGCTGTAAATAAATGTTTCAGAGAAGTGCACTCAAAAGAGTATGTACAAGAAGTATACTCAAAAGAGTGTACTCAAGAACCGGTGTGGAAATAATATGAGATGTGGAGGGAGTAAATATGTTTTTTGCAATTGATCTCGGTATGCTTTTTGCGATTATTTTTGACTTTGATCTCGGCCTGGTCTTCGGCTTCTAATCGCGATTGCTAGATTGAATTCTCAGTTCAGTCGATTGTACGTATGATGGAATCTGGATAATTACAGAAACAAAAATCTGGATAATTACAGAAACAAAAGAGGTAATGAAAATGTTCTTCAATTTTGTATATTCTAAGATCATAAGCTACTATGAGGCAACTTTCCTCAGCTTCATTTACTGGATCTGATGAGGTTACATTATAATAATCATGAAGGTCTCTGCCTGGATGTTTATCACGGATATTGGGAATTATTTATTAACAATTTTCCGATAATCTCGATTGCAGAAGACTGTGTATAACGGGGGATGAACAAAATGCGGGAAAAGAGTGGAGGGGACTGAAATGTTCTTCAGCCTTGTATATTCAAAGATCATAAGATACTACGAAGCAACCTTCCTCAGCTTCACTTACTGGATCTGATAAGGTTACATTGTAATAATCATGAACGTCTCTGCATGATGGTTATCAAGGATATTGGGATTTATTTATTAACAATTTTCCGATAATCCCTATTGCAGAAGACTGTGTATAACGGGGGATGAACAAAATGCGGGAAAAGAGTGGAGGGAACTGAAATGTTCTTCAGCCTTGTATATTCAAAGATCATCAGATACTACGAAGCAACCTTTATCAGCTTCACTTACTGGATCTAATTAGGCAGCAATGCCGGTGAAAAAATTAGATGCTTATATGAAGTTGCCTGCTTTTCAGGCAACTTTATCTTTACAAAATAAGTGTATAATTATAACTTTTTTACTTTTCCTATCTTTCATAAATATTTCCTTTATTTGATGGGTTTTTTACTTTTTTTAATAGCTTCTTCTCTTTTAATTTACTCTTTAAAATATAATATAAAAGACATACGCAAAATTTGAAATTACATTAAAAGCATCAATTTAGGGAGGGGTTCAATATTTTTTAGACATTGTAATTTCCTTTATGGCATTCTGTGAGATGAATCAATTAGTTAAATGAAAAAAACGGAATGCATATACGGTCTAGTTGTTTGCCACAATGAATGATTCTGTATCTAAATACTCAAAGACTACTATTTGTAATGAGTAGTCGTTCTTTACATTATATATAAATTCATAATATACCTGTATATTGATACTCCTTTAGCAACTAAAATTGGAGTCAAGAGTCTTAAAATAAACGGGCACTTTTAAATATAGTCATCAATCCAATACAAAGTTTCTAGCTATTGAATCTAAAACCCTTAAAGCCCTTAAGCTTTTTAGCTAGATATCTCTGCAATTGTTTGATGTCTGCTATAGTTCAAGAATAGGTGTCTGGGAGTATAAAGCGGAATGGGGGGGTTGGAGAAGAGAACCGGTAAATCACTGAAAATTGGGCTCAATGTCAGTTTAAGAGCTTATCTCAAAACTCACAATTTGCTCTTTGAATCTTGGAGTTTGGAGAATCAGTCAAGTTTCGGATAATTATAGATAACCCTGAAATACCTTAATAATTAGAATAAAACAGGTTTGAGATTGGCTCTAAAGGAAATGGCTTTGAACGAGGAAGAACAGCATTCTAGGAGTGGAGGGAATTATAATGTTTTTCTATTTAAACTACATAAAGATTACTTTCTATCTGCAGATCGAAAGGTTAAGAATAATGTATATAAGTGGCTATGGAGTCCTCAACAGGTAAAGTGCATGTTTAGATGTTGAGCTGATCCCAAAACTCAATATTTGCTTCTTTGGATCTCGTATTTTAAGTGACAAATCGAGCTTCTGATTATGAAAGCAATCCTGAATAATTCTGATAATTAAGATTAAAACTGGGTTTTGGGATGAACTCGTTTACTGGTTAGCCTTTGAATAATGGGACAGTAAGGGCTCAAAGTGCTTGTTCAACGAAAGATGGTGGCATCCTTACTGTTCCATTGGCAATGGTAATCCAGAAAATCGTGTGAGATAAACTATTCAGAAGGAGAAGGAAGCATAGAACTTCAGCCGGAATAAATCTATTGCATGTGACAAATTTTCCTTCTGGGCTTAGTTAACCCGATCTAGAGATTTATTCCGGTTGAAGATCCAAAATCTTGAGGGTTTTTGATACCTCAATAAGGAATATGGAATAACTTTTCTGAAAAACAGGTATTTTTCTTAAAAGCGTCTTTAGGTTGTCCCTGGTCAATCGGTTGATATTATTAAAATATTCGAAAACCTACTTTCTATTCGAAAACCTACTTTCTGCACTATTTTTTCACACATAATATTTTTCGTATTTTTACCCCTAAATTTAAGGACTTTAATGGATTTTTTATCCCAATTCAATATCTTTTTGACCTTCTTTCCCCCCATTTTAATTACTAATTCTGTTATTCTTCCGAACAGGAAGAATAATGACCAGATGAGTTGTGGATTCAGATCTAAGAGGGGGTCATCATGGTAAAATGGAAATAACTTTTATAACAAGTACTTGAATGATTTCAAAAATATAAAATTAAGAAATTTTACTGCGGAAAGTCGGATGCAGTGGTCAGAAGAGAATTAGGGTCCAAAGATAATTCAAAGTCAAGAAAGAATCAAAGCTAGAAACAAATGTCTTCGTAAAATTCTGCTATCAAAAAATTACCCGAATTCCGAAAACTTCACTGCTCCCGGAATCCTGAAAAATAAGAAAAAGAATAAGTTTAGAAATGGAAAATTTATTTTTTCACACTTCTTGAGCTACCGCTGCTTCTTGAGCTACCGCTGCTTCTTGAGCTGCCGTCACCTCTTGAGCCACCACCGTTGCCTCTTGAGCCACCGTTGCCTCTTGAGCCACCGTTGCTTCTTGAGCCACCGTTGCTTCTTGAGCTGCCGTTGCCTCTTGAGCCACCGTTGCTGCTCCCATCGTTTGAGCCTTTTGTGCTTCTTCCCCTGGATTTCTGGGCAAGTTCCACGAAAGGTTTGCTTCCTTTTCTTTTATTTTTGAAGATGTCAAGCAGGGCTTCAGCCTGAGCAAAGGGGATGGATACGAAGGAGAAGTGGGGGAAAATCTCTGCGTCCCTTAAGTTCATTTCGCTGTCCCCGATTTCCTGCTGTATGAAATCGGCCAGTTTTTCCGGAGTCATGCCGTCGGCTTTTCCCATGGCTATGAAGATCCTGGTTTTGCCTTTTCTGTCGACATAGGAGCTGCCTTCGGAAATTTCCGTGTACATGCTCTCGTCGAACTTTTCCTTGAAGGCGTACTTTAAAAGGGCAGCCAGGATTTTTTCTGCGGGGTATTCCTCAAGGAGCTTTTCGCTCATCCCAAGGCAGTCCCCATATTCTTCTGTCTTTATAGTGTTTTCAAGTTCGGCTTTTACTCTTGCCCTTTTGGCTTTTATTACATCTTTTATCGCAGGGATGCGGCCTTTCTTCATTTCTGACTTTGAGGTCTTCTGTATGTAAGTGAGCCGCCTGAATTCCGAGGATGTAACAAAAGTGATAGCAGTTCCCTGTTTGCCTGCCCTTCCTGTCCTTCCTATCCTGTGCACATAAGACTCTGGGTCCTGGGGCAAGGTATAGTTGATGACATGGGTCAGGTCCATGATATCGATTCCTCTTGCTGCAACATCGGTTGCTGCGAGGATGTGTATCTTCTGCTTCCTGAACTTGTTAAGGATTTTTTCCCGCTCCTGCTGGGAAATGTCTCCGTGAAGGGCATCAGCTAAATAACCCCTGTCGCTGAGTTTCTGGGCAAGCTGGCTGGTGTCGATCTTTGTCCGGCAGAATACGAGCCCGTAGAATTCATCTTCGATGTCGATGATTCTGCAGAGGGCTTCAAACTTGTCGCTTTCCTTAACCTCAAAATATATCTGTTCGGTCAGGTTTGCTGTAATTTCTTCTTTCTCAATTGTAACATGCTCGTAGTTCCGCATGTACTTCTTGACGATTCCAAGGATTGTCTTTGGCATTGTGGCTGAAAAGAAAAGCATCCTTTTATCAGGGCCTGTTGCCTTTAAGATCTCCTTTATGTCATCAATAAAGCCCATGTTCAGCATTTCGTCGGCTTCGTCAAGTACGAAATACGAGATATGTTCGAGATTGAGGCTCTTTCTTTCAATGTGGTCGATGACCCTTCCCGGGGTCCCTACGACAATGTCCACACCAGTTTTCAGCATGCGAAGCTGCTGGGTCATGGACTGCCCACCATATATAGGGGCAATATACAGTTTTTTGTCTCCTTTTAGGGAGTTAAGCTCTTCTGAAACCTGGATTGCGAGTTCCCTTGTAGGGGTCAGGATTATTGCCTTAACATGTCCTGATTTCTCAGGAATTTTCTCTATAATGGGGGCTCCGAAAGCTGTTGTTTTTCCTGTCCCTGTCTGAGCCTGCCCTATAATATCAGATTCTCCTTTCAAAAAAAGCGGGATTACCTTTTCCTGAATCGGGGTTGGTTCTTCAAACCCTTTCTTTTTGAGGGCTTTCAATGTACTGTCCGAGAGCCCAAGCGCCTTAAATTTTGCTAATTTTTCCATGTACTCACTCTATAATTTACAATTATTTTTCTACAAGTCTTGCAGATTGCAGACCTGCTGTTTGCATACTGTCTGCCGCATGCCCGGCAGTTTCCTTTGCGGAAAAGCCCACTTATCAACATCGGTACATGATACCGCTAAAAACAGGTAAACACGCCGTATAAATGGTTGATCTCCCCGGGACTGCGAAAAGTTGCCTAAAACCAGGGAAATTCAGAATTGACATGCATAAACTTATACAGCAAAAAAATAGCTTTCTTGGATAAGTTCCGGACACTTTTGAATTCTTCCCCGTGATACAGGCAATAATGAGTAACCAGACCTGTGGTCTTTTACTCCAGTGGATACTCACTACACCTCTTGCCTGTATATAATCCTTTGCTACCTTTCGGGCAGGAACCTCTCAGAAGACGCTGTGAACTTCGGAGATAAACCATGATTGAAAGTTTATAAATCCAGAATCAAAAACATGTTGTGTTTTAAATGTATTAATTCTCACAGGTAAAAGCTTACTCAGTACCAGCCTTTCAGGTGAAGCTCACTTGTTAACATTTCTTTTAAAAGGTTCATCCTGTCTATGGAGTTCCGGATCTGCTCCGGCTTGTCCAGCAATTCTTCACATCCGGTTTCTTCCTGAATGGTCGTAACCCTCAGGAGCTCGGCAAAGTTTACGCATTCGTCCAGAAACCGGTTAAAAAGCCTGCGAGCCTGCACAAAATAATCCGAAGTTCTGAAATCCGGCTGGAGGGTTTTTTCGTATTCTGCTCTCTGCTTTATCTCTGCAGCCAGAGTACGGGCTTCAACATAATCCCTGGCATTCAGAAAGTTCCCCAGATTTTGCAGAGTTGTGCCTGTGTGCTGGATAAAATAAGCGACTTCAAAAGCCCACTGCTTATCGTAATTTGTCCCTGTGCCGGGATTATTAAATCGGGGGGTGTCCATCTTCCAGGTTCATCTCCTGTTAAATCTTCCCTTTCAGCTTCTGATAATAATAACCTTTCTACTTTGTCTGATTGGTATCGACCTTTGATTTTCTCAATATTAGCTGTGTGAAGACCTGATTAAACATTTTAATAGATTTTTGGACTTCAAGTTTAGGCTTAGTTAACTCTAAATCCACGGATATTCTCTTTTTGCCGGATTGCTTTACATATGTATCAAATATTCTTGATACTCATCGAGGCTGTTTTTTAATATGTGGTTCTTTAATAATACAACTTATTATTACTGGTTTTTGAATTTAATTATCCCGGAGGCTGAGAAATGGGAGACGAAAAGGAAGGAATTCAGGAGAAAAAGGCAGAAAAAGAATATTCTAAGAACAGTGTCGAACCCGATGAAGAAGACCTTCTGTATACGCATAAGCCTGAATCCCAGGGCAATGGAATGCGCTGGAACACCAATTTATGCAGAAAGCCGGGTCGTTAAAAATATTTTATCATTACCGGAGGAGATTTTAATGTCATTTTTAAACGAAATGTTGCCTGAAACTGCCGAAGCTTTTGGACAGTTGAGAAATTCTATTTTCAAGGACAGTTTCCTTGACATTAAGACAAAAGAACTGATTGCTGTTGCCTCGTCGGTACTCATGCGCTGCCAGTACTGCGTTGATGTGCACTCCCAGAGGGCAGTTGAAGCAGGGGCTACAAAAGAAGAGATTGCCGAAGCCATTTCAGTTGCCATGTTTGTAGCTGCAGGGTCGCAGATTGGGTGGACGAACATATACGGT
Organism: Methanosarcina sp. 1.H.A.2.2; assembly: GCF_000979975.1. Classification (NCBI taxonomy): domain Archaea; kingdom Methanobacteriati; phylum Methanobacteriota; class Methanomicrobia; order Methanosarcinales; family Methanosarcinaceae; genus Methanosarcina; species Methanosarcina sp. 1.H.A.2.2. Next base: position 44,264 of record NZ_JJQL01000080.1, on the reverse strand, counting down.
GAAAACGTCTATGACAAAATTTTTGAAAAGGATAAGGACGAAGAGGAATGCTGCTGTTGCTGTGAGGACTGAAACCCTCCAGGCATTTTCATTTCCAGGCTTTTTCCTGGTTTTTCTTATCTTCTTTGTTTTTGTTTTTTCGGTTTTGTTAGTCTTTTTCTTCGGTTCGAGTTTAACCTTTTATTCTAATTTTTTGTTTTGCATCTGCGAGATGATGTTCAAAATATTTCCAAATTCAGGGTTTAACCTGTAAAACCTCCATTTTGAGCTGCTGTAAGCTTCGACAATCCCGCAGTTTTTCATGATAGTCAGATGATGGGAAACAAGGTTCTGCCTCTCGTTTAACTTGAATATCAGTTCGCAAACACAGTGGTCTCGCTGAGAGAGAAAATAAGCAATTTTTAATCTCATCGGATGCCCGAGAGCACTGAATATCTCACTGGCTTTTTTAATGTCATTGTCCAGAAAATCTATTTCCTGGATCATTTTCTCCTCCCATTCCTTTTTTTTCTCGGGATCCGCAGGGCAGCAATAGCTCATAAATAAAAGAAGTTAAGCTTTCTAAATAAGTATTTTCATATCAATTTTGTTTGATGTCAAACATGTTATTATTTATATTTGATTTTTTCAGAACCGCGGTTCATTTATACTGATAAACTTTTTTTCAAATTTTTCTGCATCTGTGTGAAAAGGCGGTAAGGCTGTGAAAATTAACAGTCCAAAAAGAAGGGTCTTTAACCCGAAAGGTATATATATTTATGTACATATGGGTGAAATTACATTTATTCTCCTCTTGAAATCACAACTCAGTGAGCTTTAAAAATAATATATTACCCAATGTGAAGTCCTGATTATATGGAGAAAAGGTGTCACAAGAAGTAAGACTTGGGGGTATACAAAACATGTCGAAACCAAAATCTGTCTGGGAAGAATTTTTTGCAGATAAGAGAAGCGGAGGTCACAGGTCTTCATCTGAGGAATTTATTTCCAGAGAAGCCCGGGAAAAACTCTTCCATCTGGATGGGGGCAAAACACTTCTTGACTTTGGTTGCGGGGCCGGAGAGCTCCTGGTTTATTATGCATTGGAATATGAAAGGCTTGTAGGAACCGATTTTTCCGCATCAATGCTTGATGAAGCAGGTAAAAGAATCCGGAAAAGAAAGTCTGAAAATATAGCTTTAATCCTTGCTGACGATAAAACTGTCTGGGAAAAGCTTGATTCCTCCTTTGACCGAATAACTGCAGCTGGAGTGATCCAATACCTCACAGATGAAGAAGTTGATACTTTTATTTACAACTCATCAAGGTATCTTAATAAGGGAGGTAAAATAGTCCTTTTTGACCTACTGGATCCTCGCTTATATCCATTATGGAAAATAGGGTTCTTTTCACGCGACTTCGGATACTGGAAAATCTTTCATAAAATAGGCTTTGAAGTTCTCACCGTTATATCAGCAAGCTTAAAAAACCGCCCTAAAGATATTCTCGGATATAGTCATAAACCCTGCATAATAGAAAGCATTGCAAATAAACATGGGTTTAAGATGGAGTATGTGCAGTCCATGTATTATGAGTACAAGTACCATGCAATAATATCTCGTGAGTAATAAGACACTACTATTCAATAATATATATTGAGTTTAGTTATTTCGATTGACTAAAATGATTTCTTCCCAGATTATTCATTACTTGTCCTGTATTGGAGGAACTGGTATATCCCCTTGCACAGTTAATCCCGAAAATCCTGAAAATATTGGTTAGGGTAGTATTATCCTGTTTTCACAGGATTACTCTAAAAATGACAGTGTTCAAAATAACGTTTTCATGGCCAAACTTCAAGGGAATAAGCCTTATGACCGGCTATATTCAGTAATTTACGGGACGCTGAAAACGCAGGTTCTTTTTAATGGTTTTTCAAGAGGGCTAAAGTATAAAACTACAAAAGACCCCGGTTTATCTCCCTGCGGTTTTCTTCAAGTTGCAGATTCTGTTTTTGGTTCTGGAATAAACAGGTGCATGGGAAGCTTAATGAAATCTCCAGATGCCCACAGGTTCTGTGAAGCTGCTTCTTTTCAGTATATTCACTACCAGGGACAGCCAAGGCAAACAGGGTCGCTCTACATATACAGGCTTACACCAATGGTTAAATGTACTTATCACATTTCGATGGATATAAAAACGGACAATCCTCAAAGTTTTGTTGAGCTTAACAGCCCGGGTTCAAAGCTGGTAATTCAGGAGATTAATAACAGGATTATATTAAAAAGTTATTTTGAAAGTTCTTCCGACGATCTCGGGTCTGAAACCCTATTTCTGGGGAATGCAGCAGAGAAGCTGGATTTTGAAATTACGTTTGACGGATGCAGTAAGACAAACACCATATTTGCAAAAGACGGAAAATATATCACGACTCCTTTTTATAATTTTGAGAGGCAAAGATTGCCGTATATTGATTTTTCAAATGGGTACCTCAAGTTCACATCTTTTCTCGCTGGAAAAGGAAGATACTTCGATGTCAGTATATACCGCATAAGTCAGAGAGCAGACCGTAAATTCATAACCGCAATAGGGGATAGCGCGCTGGTTCCTTTCGGGCTTGACGGGCCTCATGTAAGAAATACTACCGAGAAGGGTATAAGCTACCTTAACAGCAAGAATAATAGAGGCACCATCTGGTTTGATATAGCGCTTCTTGGGCAGTGCAGTGAGTCAGGCCTTGGATACCTGCGTAACCTGGTTGTTAATTATTCCTGGGACGTAGGGGTACACTACTCTGAAGAATTAAACAGCCTCCCTAATGAGCAGGCCTGTAAAGTAATGGATGAGGGATACTCATATGTTTATGAAAAAATAGGGAGGAAGCCGACAAGCTGGTGCTCCATGAGAAACAGGGACAATGTTACACATGCAATTTATGCATATGAAAATCTGGGGATGTTCTGGAGAAACGGAGACTCGGGAATTCATGCGGAAAGATATATTGGAAATCTGGATGATGATGCTTGGGCATGGTGGGAGCCAGCATCCGGGGCGGGCCTGGTTTATCCGGCTTTCACCCACGAACTCGACCTGGAACCCGCTATAAAATACTCTATCAGCCGCTCAAAATTCCATAACTGGGTGGATAACTACAATTCAAATAAGATGACCATAGTATCATTTTATGAATACAACCGGATAAGCCGCAATACATATGATGCCAGTTTTGACATTTTGAAATACACAGATCATTTTTTCGTGTTTAATGCACATACAAAAGGCTTTGATGCTCTGGTAAATGTAAATATAAGTGCTGGAGAAAACACCAGGGTATGCGATAATACCTTAGAACAGTTTCTCAGTTATAAACTCGAGCAGGATAAATCGATTACGTTCCGGGTAAAAAACAATCATACTTACAGTGTGTATCTGGATAGCGTAGATAAAGAGTGTGATGGTCCTGTAGGCTAATTGCGAGTCCACGATATTTTTTGTAGGCTGGTAGTCTGAAGGCTGCTTTTTGTTGCCTGGTCCCTCTCACCTATAAGTTCAGATACTATTGAATTCAATACTGATGCTGCCCGCCTTTTTTGCCAGGGACTTTGCCATAAAACCACTTTCAAGCTTGCAGAGGTTAAGTACGGCACAGGGGACCAGGCAGTTTGAGGAGCACTGTGCTTCCTGTGCTCTATCAATCACGTAGTTGTTCTTGATGTCCAGGGTTTCCATCATGGGAATTTCCATATGCGAAAACTTTTTTATTTTTTCGCAGGGGGTTTCGATATCTACAATAATTTTATCGCCTTTCATACTCCCCATAATTTTATGGGTAAAGCCACAGATGGTAGAGTTTACTGTAATTTCGGTCAAGTGCTTATCTCCTGATGTTTTTCTTTAATAGTTTTTTTTTCTAAGCAATTTTCGGCAATGGGAGTGAGTCATTGATCAAATATGAAAAAGAGAGCGCTTCTCCAGTGTTTGGAGAAACTGTAGGGAGATTCTTATGTTTGCGGTTTTCAGTAACTCACCCCTACTACCATTTATTTTTTCCTATCAGACCCGCTTTGCCTAAAAAATGACTTTACCTTAAAAATATGCTGTGAACCTAAAAAATCCATAAGATACCTAAAAAATACTCCTTGTACCCGGTAAATAGCTCTTTTCAGGGGATTTTACAGGCAAAGCGTATCAGAACCTGAATTTTTCCCTATTCCTGTTCATAATCTTCACAAGGGAAAGCATAACAGGCACTTCCACAAGCACTCCCACAACGGTTGCGAGTGCAGCTCCTGATTCCATTCCGAACAGAATTAAGGCTACTGCCACTGCCAGTTCAAAGAAATTACTGGCGCCGATAAAGGTTGAAGGCGCAGCTTCCCTGTAGGGAATTTTCAGGTATTTTGCTCCTGCATACCCGATTCCGAAGATCAGGTAAGTCTGCAGCACCAGAGGGATCGCGATCAGGAAAATATGCAGGGGGTAATTTATGATGTTGTTTCCCTGGAATATAAAAATCAGAACAAGAGTTATTAAAAGTCCGGCAGGAGTAATCCACTGTGTTTTTCGGATCAGGCTGTTTTCAAACCAGGTAATGCCTTTTTTCCTTATCACTACCTGCCTTGTCAGCACAGCAAGGCCTAGAGGAATTGCCACATAAAACAGGACCGAGACGAAGATAGTCATAAGAGGGACCGGAAAGTCAGTTGTGACCCCGAGGAGAAACTTTCCCAGAGGAGCAAAAAGGACCAGGATAATAAGGTCATTTACTGAGACCTGAATCAAAGCATAGTTAATATTGGCTCTTGCAAGGTAGGTCCAGACAAGTACCATAGCCGTGCAGGGAGCAATCCCTAGCAGGATCATGCCTGCAATATACTGCGCCTGAAGGTCAGTAGGGATAAGGGATTCAAAGAACACGCGCATAAAAAGCCATGCAACAAAAGCCATCGTAAAAGGCTTGATCGCCCAGTTTATGATAAGAGTTAGAAGGAGGGGCTTTAAATTTGCCTCAACGTTCAGGATTTCTTCAAAATTAATCTTAAGCATGATCGGATACATCATGACCAGGAGCACGACAGCTACAGGGATTGAGACATTTGCAAGCTCAATACCTCCAAGGGTGTCCGCAAAACCCGGAAAAACATAACCTATTGCGGTTCCGAGCATGATACAGATTGCAACCCAGATAGAGAGATATTTACTGAAGAAATCAAGCTCCCTTTCTTCATTCTCTTCAGGCATATCCTTCTCCCTTATCCCACTCTTCTTTCATTCTCTTCAGGCATATTCTTCTCCCTCATCCCACTCTTCTTTCATTCTCTTCAGGCATATTCTTCTCCCTTATCCCACTCTTTTTTCATTCTCTTCAGGCATATTCTTCTCCCTCATCCCACTCTTCTCCCTCTAACTCTTTGCTTGCAGGGATAATCAGCACGGGCTTTGTGGTTTTCCGGAGTACATTTTCGGCCGTACTTCCAAGCAGGAGGTCTATTAAGGCTCCTTCCCCGCGGGCAGTCAGCATAATCAGGGTGACATCTTCTATGCTGGCAAATTTAACAATCTCATCTGATGGGATTCCTTCAACGACAAGGTACTGGCTTTTTATATCTGCAAACTGCTCCTTTATTCTCCTGAGCCTTTCTTTTGCCTCTTCTCTCTGTTCATCCAGCAGGTCCATATCTTTTATGTCATCTATTACATGCAGGAACAGAACTTCTTTTAAGATTTCTTTAAACTCCTGAAGTTGTTCTATCGCCTTCATTGCCTCTTTTGAAAAGTCAAGAGGCACAAGAATTCTGGAGAAAGTTGCCCTGCATGCCTTCTCATAAACTTCCTTTCCTTCTTTCATAGCTTCATACTTTTCAACCAGCAGTATTTTCTTTGAACTACGTGTTATGTATTCCGTAGTTCTTCCGAGAAGTTTCCCCTTTATGAATCCTTTAGTGGTGGCCCCCATTATTATCGCATCAACGTCTTCTCGGTCTGCTATCTCCGCAATTGTCCTTCTGACGTCTCCTAAAACTACCAGGGTTTCGGTTTCAAGTTCAAGTTCCCTGGCAAAACCTGCATAATCCTCAATCCTTTCCTTTGCATTCCGTTCAAACATAGGGGCAAGCCCCTGGCTTTTATGTATGTCCACTACATGCAGCAGGATAACTTTCTTCAAGCCGGCGTTTTTAAGTTCTCCTATGCAGCCGAGCAAATCTTCCGTTTCGATAGTAAAATCCGCAGGAACAAGTACTGTGCTTATCATCTGCTGTCCGCAACCCCCTTTTGCTCTATTTGCTTTCCAGTTCTTACTTTTCAGCATCATCCTGTAGCTTTCTGCTGATCCCCAGTTCATAATTATGTCTTTATCGCTAATAGCTTGATGCACTGAAATAAAAAAAGAAGAGGTGTTTTTAAAAGAATAACTATTTTTAAAATGGATAGCTGTTTTTAAAAGAATAACTATTTTTAAAATGGATAGCTGTTTTTAAAAGAAGATATGTTTTTAAGAAAAAAATGTTTTGGAAAATAAGGTTCTGCCCGAAATTTCAAGATATGAAGGGTCAGGGGTAGATCCTTACTTTTCAGAAATATCTCAGACTTCATCAAAATCGATACTGAGGCTTCCTGCTTTTTTTGCAAGGGACTTTGCAAGAAATCCGCTTTCCAGCTTGCAGAGGTTAAGCACCCCACAGGGTACCAGGCAGTTCGAGCAGATTTTTGCCTCTTTTGCCCTCTCCATCACATAGTTGTCTTTGATGTCAAGGGTTTCCATCATGGGAATTTCCAGGTGCGAGATTTCCTTTATTTTTTCACACGGAGTTTCGATATCTACAATGATTTTTCCGCCTTTCATGCTTCCACGAATTTTGTGTGTAAAGTCGCATATTGTGGAGTTGACAGTAATTTCAGCCATATGACCACCTCAATTCGTTTTCGAATTCAATTTTCAGGTATCTGGAATGCTATTAATTGTATCTGGAAAGCTATTAATTAATCCTCTCCGGAGTTAATCCTTTCTTTCAAAATAAAACTAGTCTGGATCTGGTCGGGTCAAGATGTTCATTCAATCCATTTCCGGATTTCTTTTTCATCCGGAATTTTGCCTGCAAGCTTAACTTCGCCGTCAACAACTACTGCGGGAGTTACCATCACACCGTAGTTCAGGATGGTTTCAAAATCCTCAACTTTTACTACTTCGGCTTCCACACCGTTTTCTTTGAGGACTTTTTCGATAGCTTCCTTTGTTTTCTTACACTTTGTGCATCCGGTTCCGAGTATTTCGATTTTCATGTTTTTCACCACTTTTTGTCTTTTGATTTCAGGTTTTAATTCAGATTTTGATTCAGATTTTGATTCAGATTTTGATTCAGGTTTTGATTTCAGGTTTTGATTTCAGGTTTTGTATTTTCAATCGCTCAATTTTCAAAGATTTCTGATATAGTTACAGCAATATGTTGAACAGGTAGCCCGTGAAGATGATCGACAGCGCCACAATAGAGACGAAGATTGCAATCAGTTCTTTTTTCAGCACCTTTTTAAGGATGATCATTTCGGGCAGGGACACCGCAGTAACCGACATGAGGAATGCCAGGGAAGTCCCGATCGGGAGTCCTTTTCCTATAAGGCTCTCCACTATTGGGATCATGCCCATGACGTTTGAGTAGAGGGGAACCCCAATAAGGACAGCAATCGGAACTGCAAGCAGGTTGTCCTTTCCGGCGTATTTTTGGAGGATGTCTTCCGGAGCATAACCGTGAAAGATGCCTCCTATACTTACCCCTATGATCACGTAGATCCAGACTTTTCCCACGATGTCTTTAACGGCTTCGAAAGCATCCCTGGCTCTCTCCTTCGTAGTTATGTTTTCTTTTTCAGATGCCTGTTTTCCGACTTTAATTTTGTAGACGAACTCTTCCACATACCGTTCCAGTTTCAGGAAGCCAATCAAATAGCCTCCAAATACGCCGAGCAAAATACCCGATACTACATAAATTACAGTTGCCTTCAAGCCGAGGGTTGCCCAGAGTGCGGCCACAGCAGCTTCGTTTACCAGAGGGGATGTTATCAGAAAGGAGAAGGTAACTCCGAGGGGCACTCCAGCTTCCACAAACCCGATAAAAAGGGGCACTGAGGAGCATGAACAGAACGGAGAGACTGTCCCTATCAGGGAAGCTATCAGGTGGTAGCGGAGCCCTTTCTTGCCTCCGAGCACCTTTCTTGTTTTTTCCGGAGTGATATAGGTCCTGAGGTAGGAGATCGCGAAAATCATCACGGACAGCAGGATGACTATTTTCAATACGTCGTAGATGATGAAATTAACACTGGCTGCAAGGTGAGTAGCGGGTGTAATCCCGAAAACCTCGTATGTCAGTTTGTCTGCAATCCATTGCAGAGGATAAAAGATATCAGCCATTTTGAGTCCCTTCTTTTCTGTTTTATTTTTGCCCTATTTGGATGCCCAATTCACATTTTATTATATCAGCATATATTGATATAACAATTCATTGATATAAGGATGTCGCTTCAATGAAATTTTTTACAGGAATACATGAGTTAGAACCTGAACGTTCAATCCAGCAAAATCTCAAAATATGCCGGGTTCAATACCTTATTCCGGATATTTTTGAGAACGAAAAGAGACCACAGTACGTTGGGATAAAAAATTTAGCTGAGGTTCTAAAATGGTTAGATGTTCTATCTGTGGGAAGGATGAAAATTCGCTGTTAAAAGTAAAGCACAGAGAACTTGGCACAATAAAGCTCTGTTTTGAATGCTGGGAAGTTGAAAGGGGCAACCAGAACCTTCTTCCCACATGTAGTGGGTGTGATTGCTGCAGATAAGTCTGCCTTCAGGCAGGCAAGTTTCAGAGACTCATTTTTTAAGAAATCTGCCGTGTCCTGCTACCCATGATGCGAAATTTTTGGAAGCAACCGAAAAAAATAACTTATTCTTCTACTATTTTCAAAATCTCCCTGACTTTTTCGTTGTCTATGGAATAAAGCCTCATCTTCCCGTCCTTTCGTACTTTGATGATATCCCAGTCCTGCAGTTTTGCAAGATGCATCGAGGTGTTGGACTGGGTCTTGCCTATGAGGTCAGGAATCTCACAGGCGCATTTTTCCCCTTCAAGCAGAACTTTTATGATTTTATATCTGGTCTCCTCGCTCAGGGCTTTGAAGATCTGTATATTCTCTTCATTAATCATATAATCAATCATTGAATTATCGCCGTATAAATACTTTTCTTACGGCACGGTAGATAGTGGCCCGGGGATTTTTTCGGGTTCAATGCATTTCGGATATACGAGACAAAAACGTGGATGGATTTCAAAAATCAAAAAATAGGAAGGAGATCATTCGGACTGCAGGATCTCCATAACTTTTTCAAGGACTTCAGCGACTTCTTCTTCCTTAAGGTCTCTATCCTTCGTTTTCTTTATTCCAAGGTCCGAAATCACAATCTCGCGATCCACTTTAAAGCCGGCCAGTTCCATAGTTTTGGTTGCACAGTTTACGGGACAGCCGTTAATGGCTATGATCCGGTCGGAAGCTTCGGCAGACTTCATAATCCCCGGAGCTCTGGCACCGATCCCTACTGTACACATCAGGTTTCCCAGTCCCTGCTTATCGAGCTCAACTGCTATTTTGTTTGAAAGCTGGCCTACATTTGCAGCTCCTGCACAGGGAAAAATTGCCACGTTTGCCGAACCACATGCACATTTTGTTTCTTCTACCATTTTTTACACTACCTTAAATTTTGTTTTAACTTTTGATTTCAATTTGGGTTTCTATCAGTGTTTCAGGTCGCTTTGTATGTCTGTTACTTTGTAATCCACTTTTTGATGTCGTCAATGCTTGGGACCTTGCCTGCGACTTTAACATCTCCGTCAATAACAAGTGCAGGAGTGATCATGACTCCGTATCCCAGGATTTTGTCAAAGTCTTCTACTTTGATGATTTCGGCTTCAACACCCATTTCCTTGACAGCTTTTTCGGCCATTTCCTTTGTCTTATTGCATTTTGCGCAACCTGATCCCAGTACTTCGATTCTCATGTGTTTCACCTTGTTACTTGATCCTGTTAATGTGATAGCTTTATATGATTATTTAGAACTTTATCTTAGAACTTTATTTTAGAACTTTACTTATTTGATTCGATTCTACTTCTCTTTTATACAAACAGAGCTCCGAATATATACCCTGATGCAGTTGCAATCAAAACCACAAGGGAGATGTAGGTCATGCCTTTTTTTGTCCCCATTATCCTGTTGATTACAATCATGTTCGGCAGGCTGAGTGCGGGGCCTGCAAGGAGCATTGCAAGGGAGGGGCCTGCTCCCATTCCAAGCAGGGTTAGGGCCTTTATGATAGGCACTTCCGTGAGGGTGGAGAAGTACATCAGGGCTCCGGCTACTGAGGAAATAAAGTTTGAAGTCAGAGAATTCCCTCCCACAAAAGCTGCGACATACTCTTTGGGGAGCACTACAACTGCAATCCCGGCAAAGAAAACTCCCAGCAGGAGCAGGGGGGTGATCTGTTTTATCAGGAACCAGGTTTCGCCCATCCAGCTGTCGATTTCTTCTTTTGAAAACCATTTTAAGGATAGGTAAGCTGTAATCCCTATCATGGGAGCCCAGACAAGCAGCTGGGTTGTGTACTTCCAGCCCCAGGAGGACATCAGCTCGGGAGCGATAAGGACTGCAATTAGCAAAACAAAGAGTTCCACGCTGTGTTTATGCTCTTCTTCTCCGAAGGTTTTTATGGACTTGCGTTCGGTTACTTTCCCTTCATACAAAAGGGCCATCACTAAACCAACAAGTACGGAAAGAAGAATTGCTGCAAAGGCACGGGCGGCTCCGAGGTCATATCCCAGGATTTTTGCTGTATAGACAATTGCAAGGATATTGATCGCAGGGGCAGAGAATAAAAATGTGGTTGCAGGACCTATGCCTGCTCCCCGCTTATATATCCCTGCAAAGAGGGGGAGCACTGTACAGCTGCAGACTGCAAGTAGGCAGCCTGAAACCGCAGCTACCGTGTACGAGACATATTTGGGGGCGTCCGCTCCGAAAAACTTCAGTACCGATTCCTTGGAAAAGAGGGAGGCAATCGCACCAGCCAGGAAAAAGGCGGGCACAAGGCACATCAGTACATGGAGCGCCAGGTACTCCTGCACTGACTGAAGCCCTACGGATATGAGATAAGTGATATAATCAAGAGTCATTTTTCCACCAGGGGGATTTTTCCAGATTTTTCCTGTTATTTCAAATATATTTGAAAGAACCTATATAAAATTTCCTATTTCAAATTTATTTGAAATAAGTTTCCGGTCTATATTCATTCTCCCGTTTTGTCTCTTTCCGGAGCTTCAGTGCTTCTGTTCATGCCCGACAGGGGCGTTTGCATATGAGTGTTTATTGTCGAAAAGAAGAAACCTGACAGATCTGAAATTATAGGGACATTGATTGCACTTATAGGTGTCTTTGTAATGTTCTACATCCCGCGTTAAAATGCGTCAATTTGAATTCCTCTTTTAAGTGATCTCACTGATCAGAATTCCTTAACAGTGGGTTTATGCATGGACTCGCAAAACTATTTATATATTTATGCTCTGCTTTAGGGCTTATAAACTGCCAATTGATTTAGAGTGGAAAAATGTAATCTCATATAATACAGGAAAAGGATCATATAAATCAGGAAAAGGAAGGGGGAAATTAACATGCTTCAGATATTCAAATCAACAGATGCTGGAATGATAAATCTGGATCAAGTTGAAAATGGAGCATGGATTAATCTGGTAAATCCCAGTGAACGGGAAATTTCATATGTTTCGGAAACTCTGAACATTCCTGTTGACCATATTAAAGCTGCCCTTGATGAAGAGGAACGTGCAAGGATTGAAGTTGACGGGGACTGTACTGTTGTATTGATAGACACTCCTGTGCCGAGTATGAATGTTCAGGAAGGGGGAATCTATTATACCGTCCCGCTTGGAATTATTATTAATGATAAGAATATTGTTACTGTTTCTCTGAGAGAGAATTATATCATAAATGAGTTTATTGAACGAAAAATAAAATCCTTTTATACATTTAAAAAAACACGCTTCTTTTTGCAGATTCTCTATAAAAACTCAAAATTATATCTCCAGTACCTCAGAAATATTGACAAAGCAAGCGGGCTTATTGAAAGCAGACTGCATAAGTCCCTGAGAAACAAAGAGTTAATTCAACTCCTTGAACTGGAAAAAAGCCTTGTATATTTTTCCACATCTTTGAAAAGCAATGAAATGGTCCTTGAAAAAATTCAAAGATCCAATCCTATTAAGATGTATCCGGAAGATGCCGAACTGCTTGACGATGTTATTATCGAAAATAAGCAGGCAATTGAAATGGCAAATATTTATAGCAATATCCTGAGCGGGACAATGGATGCATACGCATCGGTAATCTCAAACAACTTGAATATTGTGATGAAATTCCTTACCTCTGTCACTATCGTCATGTCGATTCCAACGATGGTTGCAAGCTTTTTTGGGATGAACGTTAGTGTTCCATTCCAGGGTAATCCCCATGCTTTTACAATTATTTTTATAATCTCTATGTTCTTCTCGGTGATTCTGGCGATTACGATGTTGAGAAAAGAAATGTTTTGAATCCGGAATTGTTTTGAATCTGGAATTGTTTTGAATCCGGAATTGTTTTGAATCCGGAATTGTTTTGAATCCGGAATTGTTTTGAATCCGGAATTGTTTTGAATCTGGACTTTTACGAACTGTTCTATATTCAGAAGTTTTCATTTTTTAATTTCTTCAAAACCTTTTACTTTTTATTTTTCTGCTGCCTTATGTGTCTCTTTTACTACATCTTTCATCATTTCCCCGACAAGCGTTGATTTTTCGCAGTGAGATGCCTCTTTTGGGCTGCAGTTTATGAGGATACCCATTAACCTGTCAGCTGTCCGATAAAACTTCATATCCTCGAGCCTGACCAGAAGTTCGGATAAGCTTTCGCTAAATTTCCTGCATTTTTCGTGGTCACAGATCGCCTGTTCATGCAGCTGGCTAACGCATTCTAACTCCTTAATAACCTCATCTGGAAGTTTTTCGGTCATATGAACCTGTCCTGCTCGGTGACCCTTTTTAATGCTTTAATTTTCTTCTAAATGCTACAAGTAAAAATATACCTCTAAATTTGTACAGTCAGCTAAATATCTTTAAATTTGTAATGTCAATTCGCACATATTAAAATGTATAATGTCAACTATTTAATATGTAAATGTGTAATGCCAACTACTTAACCATTTAAAATGTATAATGTCAACTACTTAAAATGTATATGCGCATTTGCAGTGTTCCATCATATCCTCTATAAAAGCAGCGTAAAAGTTGTCCGGAACTGTAACTTTTTCTCTGTCCCCTATCGCTCTGGCCTCGAGGTCTTCCTGACAGGCATAGACTTTGTATCCCGGCAGTTCCTCTATTCCGGAAAGCAGGTGATAGACTCCATCTCCTGCAAGGTAGAGTCTGGCATTTCCGGAGCGAGCAGCCAGTTTGAGGCATAACTCTGACCTTGGACTGAAAGGGGGCTTTGTCAGCAGGAATATATCATATTCTTCTCGTTTCACATTATCACTCCTGTTTATCCTTACTCAAGAGCTGCGAATTTTTAATAGCTGCCACTTTAAAATACGAGAACGCAGTCCGAGCTTTCCATAGCTTCGAGAAAGTCCTCTTCATCGACGAGTTCCACGGTCTCTATCAGGGTTTCCCCAAAAAGGCCTCTCTCAAACAGCGAGGGTTCATGCACAAGTACTCTCAATTCCCCATATGAATAGAGGATATCTGAAAGGTTTGGTACTCCAAGCTTTCTGCTGTCCTGGCCGGCAGCTACAAGATAAACTCCATCTCCGTAAAGGCCAAGGGTCACATGCATCCTGTTAAGGCTTACTGCAGCCGCATTCAATGCTCCGAAGGCTTTTTCACTGCCGTAGGGGGCATTGTCCAGCAGATAGAATACTGATTTCATAAGAATCCGGACCTCATAAAAACCCTATTCTTCCAGCCTCATCTCGGAAGTGAGATTACTCTATCGCTCTTACTTAGCATTTCTGAAAGTTCATAGAGACTGGTGATCTTTATTCCAGGAAAGTAGTCTTTGCAGTTACTTCCGTTCGCAGTTTCCTCTTCTGCTATGTAACCTCTCGCAGCAGCACACCGTGCACAGGCTCTGATTACAGCTCCTTTCTCTGCAAGTCCTGTGAAAAGTTCGCCTGCACTGGTAAAAAAGGACGGGATCTGACCTTTTTTGGGGATATGCACTGCGTCCAGGTACAGGAATATGTTCACCTGATACCGTTCTAGGGCGTTCTCGGCGAGTTTGCAGGCAATCTCGGCGTATTCGGAAATATAAGGGCCGTCAGTGAGCACGATAGTAAGCGTCTTCAAAACTTCCTCCGAATAAATTGTTTTTTAAGTAACAGGCTCAAATATAAGCGGTCAAAATTTGAAGATGTTCCTGATTATTTGCGTACTCCGGTTCTTTAAGAAGTACACACCTGTCCAGAGTGACCTGTCTGGACATAAGCTTGATGGCAAAGCTGTAACAGCCCTGCTCGCTGCACTTACGACAGTTGGTCTGGGGCAGGTATTTGTAGATCTCCATGAGATCAACCCTTACCTTTTCCCTGGGAGCCGGGGCTACACCTTTTGCAATAGCCTCATTGATAATGGTCTTCAGGCTTTCAAGTACTTCTTTTGCTTCATCCTCATTTTTAATCATCCTGATGGAGACTTTTCCACTACCGTAAATAGTTGTGATAATTTCTCCTTTTTGAATTATCAGGCTATCTTTTCTATCCGAATAATTACTTCTGGGAAAGAGGGGCTCAAGGAGTTTCAAGATTCCACCCAGGGGTGGTATCATATTTGCACTCACCCTGAGTCTTGAGGAATCAGCTATGCAGGGCGAAAGCTGTCTGATCTTTGCAATCTCCACTGGCTTTGCCTGAGAAAAGTCTGCAGTTTTCTCTTCATTCTGTCCTGTTTTATTCTTCAGGAACATCTTGCCATATTCACTTAGCTTCACAGTTCCTTCTTCTAACTCAATCAGACCTGCCTGTTGCAAAACCTTGAGATGAAAGTCAAGCGTCTTCTTCCCGATTATCTCCTCTATTTCCCCGGTATTTCTATAGCCATTTGCCAGGAAGTTAATTATCTTCCTTCGGGTACTATTGGCCATAGCAAAGTTTACGAGCTTTGTCTCATTCGGATTTCCTTGCATCTTTTGCACCTAACAAGCTATTGGAACCAGATTCTGCGCCTCCTTATGCTTCAATCAGAAAGCCTTTCCTTCTACCAGGCAACCTCTTTAAGCAACAGATTGCGCACAGGCTCTGATTACAGTCCCTTTCTTTGCAAGCCCGATGAAGATCTTCCCGCGCCAATATAAAAAGGAAGGGTTCTGACCTTTTTAGGAAATGAGCACTGCGTCCGGGTACAGAATTTATTTACTTGATATCATTTTTTAAGTAACGCTGGTTCAAATATACGCAGTCAGTACCTGCAGGTGTTCCTGATTGGTTGAATATCCCGGTTCTTTGAGGGGTGTACACTTATCAAGGGAGGCCTCCCCACTCATTAGTTTTATAGCAAAGGTGTAACAGCTCTGTTCGCTGCACTTCCCGCAGTTTGTCTGGGGTAGGTATTTGTAGATCTCCATGGGTTCGACTCTGACCTTTTCCCTGGGGGCCGGAGCGACACCTTTTGCGATGGCTTCATTGATAGTGCTCTTCAGGTTCTCAAGCGCTTCTCCGGCTTCGCCCTCGTTTTTAATCATAGTCATTGTAACTTTTCCAGTGCCGTAAATAGTTGTAATAATTTCCCCTTTTTGCATTATCAGAGCATTTATTCTGTCTGAATATCTGCCTCTGGGAAAGAGGGGCTCAAGAACCTTCAGGGTTCCACCCAGAGGAGGAGCCATGTTTGCGATCACCCTGAACTTCGAGGAGTCTGCTATGCAGGGTAAAAGCTGCCTTACCTCAGCAATCTCCACTGGCTTTGCCTTAGAGAGGTCTGCATTTTTCTCTTCACCTTTGTCTTCCTTACCTTTCAGGAAATTTCTGCCGTATTCACTTAGCTTCGCAGTCCCTTCTTTTAACTCAATAAGACTTGCCTGTTGCAGAACCTTGATGTGAAAATCGAGCATGGTCTTCCCGATTTCTCCGCCTATTTCCTCTGTACTTCTCTCGCCATTCTCCAGGAAGTTCATTATCTTCCTTCGGGTGGCGTTGGACATAGCGTTATTTACCAGCTTTATTTCATTCGGATTTCCCGGCATCTTTAACACCTACCAGAATTATGAAAATTTAGTCCCACATCTTTTCTCGATGCTCATCGCTTTCAGGCATCATTAATCTCAAAAATAAAGTCCAATTTTTCTAATCAATTATGGAAGCCTCAAATTCTTCTATTAATTATGGAAGCTTCTAATTATTCTATAATTAATTATGGAATTCACTTCTTAAAAACCCGGAAGCCCAATATCAAAAAAGATTGATACGAAATTTAAAAACTGCAAGTTTCACCTTAAGCCGGCGTGTGCTCTCAGGTATGTAATAACAAGGTAAAATTAGAAAGATATGGGTGAAGAGTCACCCACATTTAAATGTTGTACGCAGCTTCACCGTGCTGTGTCCGGTCAAGCCCGATATTTTCCTCACTTTCAGTAACTTTGAGGCCTATTGTCTTGTGGAGCACAAACCCGATAACGAGGGTGCAAACACTTGCGTAGATAAGTGCGATAACAACGCCTTCTACTTGGAGCAGCAGCTGCTCGGAGTTTCCGAGAAGGAGTCCTGCAGACCCCACGCTTGCAAATACGCCTGTTAGAATCGCACCTGTTATTCCGCCTACCCCGTGAACTCCGAAAGCATCAAGGGAGTCGTCATAACCGAACCTTCCTTTGAGCATTACGGCCTGGTAGCAGACAAAGCTTGTAATTGCGCCCATCGGAATTGCTGCCATAGGGGTAACAAAACCTGCAGCCGGTGTTATTGCAACAAGCCCTGCCAGGATCCCGGTTGCAAACCCGAGTGCAGTAGGGCGCCCTAAATGGATCCATTCCATGGCCATCCAGACAAACCCTGCGGCTGCAGGCGCTATGAGTGTCGTAATGAATGCAAGGGCCGCGATCTCATTTGCAGCAAGGGACGAGCCCGCATTGAACCCGAACCATCCGAACCAGAGAAGCCCGGTCCCCAGGAGAGTAAGGGTAACATTATGCGGCTTTATCGAATCTATCCCGTACCCTCTCCTCTTGCCAAGGAAGAGCAAAATTGCAAGTGAGGAGATGCCTGAGGTTACATGGACTACAGTGCCGCCTGCAAAATCAAGGGCTTCTCCTGTAAGGAACCCACCGCCCCAGACCCAGTGGCAGACCGGTGCATAGACAATAAGCCCCCAGAGTGCAATGAACGCTATGTATGATTTAAACTTAACACGCCCGACAATGGCTCCTGAGATCAGGGCAGGCGTAATTATTGCAAACATTCCCTGAAATGCTACAAATGCATATGTGGGAATTGTGCCCGTTACCGAGTAAGGGTCAATTCCTCGCAGGAATATGTGATCGAGGCCGCCCACAAATCCGTTGCCTTCTCCAAAGGCAAGTGAGTAACCTATTATTACCCATTCGAGAGCCATGACGCCCATTGCAACAAATGAGTGCATCATGCTGCTCAGGACATTCTTACGCTGAACCAGCCCACCGTAAAATAGTGCAAGCCCCGGAAGCATTAATAATACAAGTGCAGATGAAATCAATACCCATACGGTGTCTGCTGCTACAATAGCCATTCTCGTCCACCTCAAATAGCAGAAGGTCCGTTTTCGTTTGTGCGGATCCTTATTACATCCTCAAGCGGGAACACGAATATCTTGCCGCTTCCGATGTGCCCGTCATTGCCCTTTGCTCCTTTCTTTATTGCTTCAATCGTTGGATGCAGGAATTCATCGTTTACTGCAATTTCAAGCTTGATTTTCTCAAGAAGGTCTGCTTCAAACTCCATTGCTCTATAGATTTCCAGATGCCCTTTTTGCGCGCCATAACCCGAAACGGAAGATACTGTCAATCTATTGACTTCAACCTTCTGAAGTTCTCGTTTGACCGCATCAAGCCTTTCCGGCCTTATTATTGCAATTACGTACTTCATCAAGACCACCAATAGGTAACCCTCATCCGGTTTTATATTATTTAAGTATATCCCCATTGGTTTTAAATATTTGCGTAGTTCAGAGTAACTGTCAAAGTATGCGAGACTTCTGGCATCTCAACCTGATTCCAGGTTTTACGGGATTGAGCTGTCGCTTTTTTCAGGTCCGATACTGGTTAAATCCGGTTAAAAACAAAAAGAAATCTAAAGAAAGCTAAAGAAAGCTAAAATAAATCTAAAAGAAAGCTAAGAGAAAGCTAAGAGGAAGCTAAAGGGAGCTAAGAGAAAGCTAAAGGGAGCTAAGAGAAAGCTAAAGGGCGCTAAAAGAAAGCCAAGAGAAAGCTAGACAGAGCTAAAAGAAAGCTAAAGAATTTTGAAAAAAGACAGGTTCGATTCCTGTTCTTTGCCTGTACCGTACCGTTTTCTTATCAATTCTTTCCATAAGAGAGCTTTTATCCCTTAAATCAAATTTAGAAGTATGTTCGGAGAAATTGGAAGCGTAAGAAACGAGGCAGACGAAACTTCCCTGCAAATTCTCGCCCTTTTCAGGGAAAGCATAAGCGAAATCCGCCTGAAAGAGCCTGAATCCGTATCAGCATATTTCAGCCAGGACTACTCACACTATATTGTAGTGCATACTCCTCTGAATATCCGGTTCCCTGAAAAAAGGGAGGAGTGGAATTTGCGCTTTTGTAAGGATATCGGAGTTTCGGTTGTAGAGCTGGTCGTAGCCGAAACCGGCAGTGCTTACGTACGGGGCCTGATGGCAGTTAACGGGTCAAAGGTCTTCGCTATCCTTCCTTTTACATCAATAGATGCAGAAAAAGCAAAAAAGGCGAAATTTCCTGAAGACCGCATGGCCCGCGTGAGGGCACAGGTGCTTCCTGTGGTGCTTCCCGGAATAAAAGGAGAATCTATCCTTGATATCGGCAGCGGCTTTGGAAGCCTAACAATGGAAATCGCAAAAAATAACCCT
The DNA here is from genome assembly GCF_000979975.1 of Methanosarcina sp. 1.H.A.2.2. Taxonomy (NCBI): domain Archaea; kingdom Methanobacteriati; phylum Methanobacteriota; class Methanomicrobia; order Methanosarcinales; family Methanosarcinaceae; genus Methanosarcina; species Methanosarcina sp. 1.H.A.2.2. The sequence goes on along the minus strand of NZ_JJQL01000080.1, from coordinate 25,110 downwards.
GATTCACAGGTTTACGGCATTGACCTACACGATTCCCTCACAGGCCAGGCACGGATGAATGCAGAAGTCCTCGGCATCGAAAACGTTGAGTTCAGGACAGGAAGCGCCTATGCTCTGCCTTTTGAAAGGGACTCTGTGGATGCCGCTACCTGCTTTTTCATGCTCCACCACCTTGAAGACATTAAATTCGCTCTTTTCGAAATTAAGAGAGTGCTGAAAAAAGGTGGGTTATTAACTGCAGTTGAGCCGCTGGCACATCAACACCACCACGGGCCTCAACTCTCGGAAGCTGCATGGAAGAACCTTTTTGAAGATGTGGGTTTTGATGCGGAAACCGAAAATCTGGACGGAGCAGTTGTTCTGAAAGCTGTAAAAAGAGAATAAAAAAGGGAAATAATATTATCAGAAATGGATCGAAAGACTGACCGGAGCACGAATCTATCCTTTACTATCTTTTTATCCATCTCTACAATTTAGTTTTTCCTGCGCTGGAATATAAATAGCATACCGATTACTGCAATCATTGGAATTGCGATAGCGGGGTACTCCGGGATCTGCTGATTACAGGGATTCTCAGGTTTTGTATTATTTTCACATGAAGGGTTCTCCGGTACATCCGGGAAATTGTTATTGGGTTTTGAATCATTCCCGTACGAAGAGTTCTCTGATGACTCCGGGACTTGCTTATAACAAAGATTCTCAAACTTTATCTTTTTTGAATATGGTGATTTGCCGGATACATAAACGGCCCTCATCAAATGTTACAGAGACTTCTCCTGCATTTATTGGCATAATTACTATTGTAATGGCAGACTCAGCATTAAAAACAGATCTGAGTAATTTGCTCTCATGTTTTTCCTCCCCGTCTTTATTATTCTAATTAGGCAATAATTATTCAAATCAAATTATATATTATGATGTATGACTGCTGATGAATGTTATCTGTCTATGGGAACATTGTTTCTTGAAAAGTCGGGAAGTGACATTCCTTTTCAAGATCCTTTATAAGTTTTTTATCGCTTGTCTCCTGATATATCAGGTATTACTGAGCAGTGAATAAATTCTGACGTTAAAATCTCTCAAAACAATTAGTTTATTTTCATAAAGTAGCTTGCAAAAAATCAAACTTAATTTAAAAAGTTGTATGGCTGATCTATTTGATCTGCGAACTTATTGAATACTAAAAAGCGGGCAAAACACTCTACTAACTTATTTATATTTCCTGAATTTTTCAAAAATGGATCGTTATATAGTTATATATATCCCTTCAAATATTGGTATAGTTGCCTGTAATTTAATTTTAAATGTATTATACTTCAAATGCTCTTATTTTTTCAACATATTGGGGGAAAATAAATTTCACTCATTTGCTGAAAATTTATGGATTGAATAAAGTCTTAAAAATGTACTCAAGAGGGTGGGCATGACGGTACCACCTATCTGAACGACACACAGAAGGTGCACACCACGGGAATAGATACTTTATTTTTCATCAATCAATTCGTTCTCTCATCAATCCTTTTTGGCCTCTACTATGTAACCGGCAAACTGGTCAGCCATAATGGAATCAAGGTGAATTACACACGAAAGATCAATCATTTCGCGTTATTCTTCCTGCCGACTATCCTGGGCCTGGTGTTTGTCTACGATAAGTCCCCAGTAACGCGGGCGCTCGGACTGGTCGTTGCCATATGCACAATATTTATCTTTATTCAGCCGTTACGGGAACGGAGCGGAATTCTCCGGACCATGTTCCTGTCCTTTGACCGGCCCGAGGATCGCCCCCACACCCTGCGCTGGCTGATAACACAATATATCGCGGCTGCCATTGTTATCATTCCCCTGACGATGTATCTCACTTCTGTGAACCTGGAGGCGCTCGTGCTTATTCCTATCCTGATCAACGGGCTGGGAGACGGGCTTGCCGAACCCGTCGGTGTGAGGTTTGGCCGGATAAAATATAATGCTCGCGCTCTCTTTTCCGATAAAATGTATCAGCGTTCGATTGAGGGGAGCCTGTGTGTTTTTGTCGCAGGTATCCTGAGTATCGTCGTATTGAGTCACGAGTTCACCTCCTTGCAATTCATCGCTGCACTCGTGACAATTCCACTTGCAACGACACTTGCCGAGGCTTTTTCGCCACATACCTGGGATTCCCCATTTATCTTTGGAGTTGCCGGCGTGTTGCTCATCGGGATCGTGAATCTTTTATAAGAATCTACAGAGGGGAATACCCCACTGGTGGTTCCAGCCCGCAGGATCAACCGATCCGAACCCCACGCACACCTGTGAGGTCGCGGGCATGTATGCAGTGACATTGCAGGCGTCCAATGCCGGCGAGTACACCAGTAAACGGAAGACTGGGTATGTTTTTGTTCTCCCTGCTGTCGAAAAGAAAACGAGATGAACAGGAATAAATAAGGTAACTATTTATGGTGTGATTAGCGGCGTTCCCTCGAGTGTCGCGAAAAGCTTTTTATCGCTGATAGCGTTTTTTAATGATTGAATCTCTATTTTTGGCTTCAGGAAAGTATTTATAAACAATTCCTCAGTAAATTGCAGAGGCAAAAATAAACAACAGGAAGACTCTTTCATGATTCCAAAAGCCTCTTACGATGTCATCGTTGTGGGTGCAGGCCCTGCGGGTTCCACTGCTGCCCTTTATGCCGCAAGGAATGGAGCCTCTGTCCTTCTTCTTGATAAAAAAAGGGAAATTGGAAGCCCTATTCAGTGTGCAGGTTTTCTCCCCGATGCCTCGGAAGTTCAGGCTCTTCTCCCGAATGCCGGGCTTCCGGAGGCCCTGATAAACTATCCTGAGTCCTGCGTACTCCGGCATATCAAAACCCAGCGCATCGTTCCCCCCAACTGCAGCGTGAAAGAATTTTCCGTGAGGGGTGCTGTCCTTGACCGGCGCAGGTATGACCAGTTTCTGGCCGAGCAGGCTGCCATGGCAGGGGCTGAACTTATGGTAAAAACGCGTGTAACAAAAGTGGAGGGCACAACTGTTGAGACCTCCGGAATTTTCGGGAAGCATACGATCAAAGCAAAAGCGATCATCGGAGCTGACGGCCCAAATTCCCTGGTCGCAAAATCAAAAGGCCTTTCCTGGAAACCTGAGTCAAAAGAGACTTCTGTTGCTATCGAGTACCAGGTCAGGAACGTTGATATTGACCCGGATGCCCTTGAGATGTACTTCGGAAAAGACTATGTTCCCGGAGGCTATGCCTGGATTTTCCCCGAAGGCGAGGGGCGTGCAAATGTAGGAATAGGAATCCGAAGCGGAATGGCTGAAAAAGGGGTCTCTGCAAAAGAGTACCTGCACCGTTTCATGCAGGACCACCCTCTCGCTGCCCCTAAGCTGAAAAACGCCATCATTATGAATGTTATCGCAGGCATCATCCCTGTAAACGGAGCCCCCGCAAACACTGCAACCGAAGATTCCCTTATTGTAGGGGACGCCGCAGGCCACATCATCGCAACAAACGGAGGTGGAATCCCTCCTGCAATGATCGCCGGTAAAATCGCCGGAGAGACCGCTGCCGAATTTGCAGCCGGAAAGTGCAGGCTTGAAGAATACGACAGGCGCTGGAGAGCTCAGTTCGGATCAGCGCTTGATACTTCAGTACAGGCGAGACAGATCATGGACGGGATAATGAAATCTGATACCCTCATGAATGCGGCTTTCAAGTTTATTTCCCCCGAACAGATGAAAGTCATGCAGTGTGGAAATCTTCCGGGACCTGTAAAACTCGGTCTTCATGCCCTGAACCGCGGGAAAAAATAAATGGTGGTTTCAAATTGTGACCCTGGCAGTCAGGCAAAACCTGCCTGTCCGAATACTATTTTTTATCCATTTTTTGGTTTTTAACTTTCTTCCCCCTCAATTTTAGTTTCTTCTTCCTTCTCCTCGTGTGTATCCGTTGAGCCTTCTTTCTCCCCTTCAACCGGACTTTCTGTTATCCTTATCTTCCTTAATTCAGTTTCAACATCTTCTTTATTGTACCTTGCCTCCGGATAGCCGGGTCTTATTTCAAGCGCTTTGTCAAAAGAGGCAATGGCTTCTTCATACCGTTTCAGGACCACAAATTCAAGTCCCCTGAGGTTCCAGGCTCCTGCAAAATCAGGCTTTAACACCAGAACCTTATCGAAATACTCAATCTTCTTTTCCGGGTCTGTTTCACCCACAGCAAGCCCGTACCATTCTTCTACGGTTTTTCCTTCTATTTTCTTTTTGAACAATTTGTCCAGAAATCCCAATAGCATCACTTCCCATTGAATATACGCGAGGTCGGCAGAAATAGATGGCGATGATTATTGCTTCCCCTGTTTTTAATGTGCGGGTCAAAAAACAATTTTCTATACCATGAGCCGTATTTTTCAGCACCGATGGTATTTCTTTTCCATAGGTTTGGTAACTCTTAGTTGCATACGGGTTCGTCTGTTGTTTTTTATGGGGGGTCGGTCAGCTTCAGCTCTGTGAAACGCAGAAGAGAAAACCTGAAGATACCAGAAGAACAAAAGTATAAGGTAAAAATAAAAACAAAAAAGTTTAAAAAAGAAAGTTTGCCTGCTTATATTGAAAGCAGGGCACTTTCGTTGTAAAGGCTTTCAAAGTCTGAGCTTATTACCAGTTTAGTAATATTATCCAGTGTAGTTACGTTGTAGGTAACACCACGTTCGCTCGAGTTTGCCTGGAAAGCTGTGATCTTTTCATTTACTTCAGGCTTCGGGTTAAGGTAGATGGATGTCTGCATGTAACTGCCGTCGTCCAGCTTTTTGAGATCTCTGTAGTATTGTTCGGCGGACATATCAATAGAATTATTTGTTCTTTTGGCCACTTCCTGGTAGACGTTTCCTTCCGGATCCGCCTGGCTCAGGAGCTGATCGAATTCAGTAGTGGCTGTCGCATTTCCTTCAAGGATACTGATTACGTTCGCTACATTCTGGATGGGGCCTATAATTGTGGGGCTTCCAACGGCGTTCCAGATGTTGTAGGTGCCATTTGTCCGGTCGAGGATCTGATATCCTTCATATGGCATTACCTGCGTATTCGCGGGCACACTAATCTTTTGCTCAGGGATCTGGTGCAGCTCAAAACCACTCTCATTGCCATAACTTGCACCGTATCTCTTCGTAACATCCGCACCGTAGGAGAAGGAAACATTCATAGTTTGTCTGTTTCCGAAGATAGCTTCTAAGGGTGTACCTTCTGTTTTTTGAAGATCAACATACACCGCATTCGTCACTCCTTCTGGTGACATTTCTAATCCGTCGATAATGGAGTTAAACTCATGCTGGATGTGTTTGCCCGGGATCTGGGAGAATGGGACTGTGATAAGTTCTTCTCCAGTTTCCGGAGTGGGGACATCATCATTATTATTGTTTGTTGAGCCCTGAATCAATACCACAAAGACTGAGAGAAGCATTGTTGCGGCCAGGAAAATTGCCAGATACTTCTGGTTTTTTGTTGCAGAATCCTTTCGTTTCATGAATGAAACCTCATAACATAAGTAAAATTATTAGGAGTGTGAAAAAACACACATGATATCTAAATCTATTGCCATGAAAAAGGTTTCGTATCCGTTTTCTGACAAAAGATAGAATTTGGGATAAATTAGGGATTATAAGTATTAACTTCTCTTAACTACTCTTCTGTTTTTGAAGGCTTCTATCCGATCTTCAGTTCAGTCCAGAGTCAGGATCTTGAGCATATTTGTGCCTCCGGGTTTTCCGGAAGCAGGGCCCTGGGTGAAAACTACGAGATCTCCGCTTTTTGCAAATCCCAGTTCCTTTGCTTTTTCCGTGGTCTCCTTTTCCCAGTTTTCAAAGGTTTCTTTTACGATTACCGGGTAGACTCCATAAGATAGAGCAAGGCAGCTGCAGGCGTTCGGGAAGCGGGTGAATGCCAGGATCCAGGGCTCTGGCTTGAAGCGGGAAAGCCGGCGTGGGGTCGCTCCACTTCGGGTGGGGGTAAGCACAGCGGCTACAGGAAGCTTTTGCAGGGCTTCGTATGCCTGGAGGGCGATTACTTCATCCACTGACATTTCCTGTGCCGTGATCCCCTTGAGCATTGTGTCAATCCCCCATTTCGTCCGGGAACGCCAGTTTTCGGTGGTTTTTGCAATTTTTGCCATCATCTCCACAGTTTCCACAGGATAGTTCCCAACTGCGGTTTCTTCCGAGAGCATAACCGCATCCGTCCCGTCCAGGATGGCATTGGCAACGTCTGTGGCTTCAGCCCGGGTGGGCCTGATGTTGTCGGTCATGGAGGCCAGCATGTGGGTTGCAGTGATTACAGGGATACTCAGGAGCTTTGCACTCCGGATGAGTTCTTTCTGGACTGAGGGGACTTCCTGGATAGGGATCTCGACTCCGAGGTCTCCCCTGGCAACCATCAGGGCGTCGGTTTCCTCCAGAATCTCATCAATATTCTGGACAGCCTGTCTCCGTTCGATTTTAGCGACAATATATACAGGCTTTCCCATGGCTGAAGCAAAATTCCGGACTTTGCGGATATCTTCGGCCGTTTCCACAAAAGAGATGCTGACAGCGTCAACTTCCTCATTCAGGGCAAACTCAAGGATTTTGAAGTCCTTTTCCGTTACCGGGTCCAGGAATATCTTTGCCCCGGGCAGGTTCAGTCCTTTATGGGAATAGAGCTGGCCCCCTACCATAACTTCGCAAAGTACATCTGTTCCCGAGATTTCCAGGCAGCGGAGCTGGATAAACCCGTCGCTCAAGTAGATGAGGCTTCCCGGGGATACGCTTTCCGGGAGCTGTTTGTAGCTGACCGGGATGCGGTCCTCGCTTCCGGAGGCTTCGTCTACAGTAAGGGTTATCCGGTTACCTTTATGGAGCATAAGCGGCTCTTTTTTGAGCTTGCCTACGCGAATTTTAGGGCCTGGCAGATCGGCAAGGATGGCAACTGTCCTGTCAAGCTCTTCTGCAACTTTTCGGACCCTCTGGATAACTTTTCCGTGGCTCTCGAAGTCCCCGTGGGAAAAGTTAATCCTTGCCACGTTCATGCCTGCAAGCACCAGTTTCCTGAGGACTTCCTCAGAAGAAGAAGCAGGCCCTATGGTGCAGACGATCTTTGTCTTATGGTCAGGGATTTGCATATTTTCACGGTCGTTGATATTCAATTTGATATTCAATACCGTTTTTGGGATTGTTATTTTTAGCAGTATCAGAACTTACGCTACTTAGTGTGATCTGCTTATTCTTTCCTGTAGATCTTCAGGGCTTCTTCAACGCTTGCTTCTTCTACGGTTATGGCGTAGACAGCGTTGCACATGCGTACAGCTTCATCCAGGGATTTCTGGTGGATATTTCTTCCGGTTGCATTCCCCTGGGCTCCGGAGATGTGGATCTGGTCGTGGAGTTTTTTGAGGAAAGCCTCGGCGTCATCACTTGAGCCGCCTGCGCAAACGACTTTGGTGCGCCCGGCTGCTTTTACGGCTTCCTTGAAAATCTCGGCAGATTTTGCCCCTTCCTTTTTCGGGTAATTGACCTTTACAAAGTCAGTCCCCAGGCAGGCTCCGACTCCTGTTGCCCCAGCGATAAGGTGCGGGTCCTTTTCGTCTTTTACGGCAGTTCCGCGGGGGTAGATCCAGAGTACGGACATCATTCCATGCTGATGAGCATCATAAACTACCTGGGCGGCCTGCACAAGCATCTCGGCTTCAAACTCGCTGCCTAGATAGATCGTATACCCAACGCCAAGGATATTGAGTCCGCTGTTTTCCTTAAACTCGGCCACCTGGTCAATGTCATACCAGAGGTTGCTAAAAGGATCAGCCTGGGAAGTTTCCACGAGGTGGGTCTTGGAGTTTACCTTTACAAGATAGGGGATATCCCTGTAGTCCATGCCGTAGCGGGCAATCAGCCCGAGCTGAGTTGCAAAAACTCCTATCTTGCTCTGGGATGCGACCCTGAAAAGGTGTTCCGGGTCAGCATCGTCTTCAGGGACCCCTTCTCCAAAAAAGTCATCATTCAGGTGCTCTACTTTCTGGTCTCCGGCAAAAAGCATGAGCTTGCCGGTGCCTTTGGTAATCTCCATGTAATTTTCCACATATGTGTCACGCATTGTTTTCGGGACATCTAAAGGCACGATTACGTCTTCTTTGTTAATTGAAACCATGTGTATAAACCTCAGTCTGATTGAGTAGCAGTCAATTGGATGATAAGTGGTACTGGATGATTTAGTTAAAAGGTAGGTAGTAATACGAGAAATGATTTATCTAGTTTATTCTTCTCAACTATATTTAATTATTTTCTCAGTTGAACTGCTGGTGCATTGCATCAGGATCCTCCCTGCTCCAAACTTCCTGACGCTTCCCAATCTCTTTCCTATTGTTGTTAAAAAACTATTCGATTAAGAATTATTAAGCGTTTCGGAAATTTAAAACCGGATCAATTACAAGGTTCAAGTAATGAAAAAAAGTAAAGCATAAAAATTGCATAAAAACTCCCGTGTAATAGAATATTTATGGGTATAAAATGAGGTCCTGAAAAGGCCATGTGAAAAGTAAATTAAAGCAAAAAAGTATGAGTTTTTACGCCGCTTGCAGGGCTCGAACCTACGACATTCTGGTTAACAGCCAGACACTCTACCAACTGAGTTAAAGCGGCTTTCTGATCGGTATGTTTATTATTTTTACCTTAGAACCTTCTTATACAAGAGATTCTTTGGATATAAAGTTTATGGGCCTGACCGGATTTGAACCGGTGACCGCTCGGTTATGAGCCGAGCGCTCTAACCTGACTGAGCTACAGGCCCGAATTGTTTCTATGGCGCTTTGGTAGTTGTTAGTAAGGCTTTAATTATAAACTTTTTGCATGTGTTTCTATTTTCTAGAAAAAGCGCTATAGTATATGCAAAAGTTTTACGCCGCTTGCAGGGCTCGAACCTACGACATTCTGGTTAACAGCCAGACACTCTACCAACTGAGTTAAAGCGGCTTCTGGTATCGGGTGTGCTTTTTTGCCCACCTCTCGCGAACATTCCTAAAGCGATGATCTTATTTATATATTTCGCTTGACGCCCTTCTCACAAACTGTAGTAAGGGGTAACCTTGGGGAAATCTGCCGGCAGTAAGTACATTCTATTCGACATAATGTCATTTTACCAATGCCTTTATTTGATTTTCTTTCAATTTACTTTTCATTCATCTACTATATCTATTTGATATCTTTGAATTTAATCTTCATTCACCTGCGATCTATTATTTGATTCCCTTCCAATTTAATATCTATTCAACTAATGTCTTAATCCGGTCTATATTTTCTTTTTTCTTTAAGTTTCTGCTCCCTTTTTATATTATCTCCAAGGATTCCTTTTTCCGCCTATTTTAATGTCAATATTTATTTGCGAGACAAACCTTATATCCTATCATGAATAATATATTTGATTAGCTTTTTACAGCTTTAAGTATCGAAGTCGGATAGGCTTTGTTTTAAGCAACGTAAATTCATTTTAGCTTAAAACTCCTTTATTTAAGGACCTGTCCGGGGGATTTCAACCAGTATAAAAGCCGCTTCGGGCTTTATAGTAATGTTAGCATCAGGGGTTTAAGGTCAGTTGCTCTCTGTACTGTTGGGTATCTTTTCAGGCTTTTTCTGATATTAAAGGCACTCTTCGGGTCCTATCGCGCTTCTGGCCTCTTAACCTCACAGGTTAAAAATGGAGAATAAGGGGGCTTATTCACGAAACATCTAAAAATATGTCCAAAATGCAACGCTAAGCTTAAATTGAGTCAAGATGGTGGAATGCAGTACTGTAGCATTTGCAAGTACTGGACAAAAACAGGCACTGCAAGGCTCGACTCAATCATGATATATGACTGAGGAGTCTGCATGGAAAATTTCAGTGTTCCTATGGTTTGCAGTGAATGCAAGGTCCAGCTGAAACGCCAGGTTATAGATTCTAATGTTTTCTACTACTGCAGGAGTTGCGGACGCATGAGTTCTGAGGTCTGTTTCTCCGGGGAAAGTGGCATGACTCATGCTCAGAAACCACTGGCTGCCCAAAGGGTGTCTTCTGTTACAGAGCTGGAGGTCTCTGAAAACGCCCGGAATGCTATGGTAGAGACCTGACCTGAAAAAAGTTTTTGGCACGGGAAAGTTAGAATATTCAAATTTAGTTTTTTGAAAATGAGCCTGAAAAGGCTCTAAATTTTTACTTTTTTAATAGCTATAATATTTTTTAGCTCTGGATATATGAAACTCATCATTATTCATTTCCAGGTTTTCTGCTCTTTTGCTCTATTTCTCAACTGGAGTCGGACTGGATAAAGCAAGCTAGTTTTTGTCGGAAAAACCTGTCGGACAAAACGCGTAAAAAAGTAAATCTCGTCAAGATGATTGATTAAAAATCTCTCTGCAAAAAAATGAAGAGAAGTGGAATCTGTAAAAAAGAAACGTTATATTTTGCTGAAAAAACCGTTTACTTTTTCACTGTCCGGCTTTGAGCAATTTGCAAACGTTTTCCACTTCGGTCCGGAACTCATCCTGGGAGATCCCGAAAAGGCCTGCAAGATACATGGCACCTCCGGCACCTGCGCCTTCCTTGATTGTGCCTGTCTCGTACCTTTGAAGCCCTTTAAGGGATGATTTCCCAAAGCCAGGGTCAGCAACATAGACTACTGGTACGCCCAGGGCTCTTGTGATCTCGACAAAATGTGCGGATTTATCTTCTACTACATAGCGGGTTGTTGCAATTGAGAGCTTTTCGGTGTTAAAGCCCAGGTGTTTGATAACCGCGTAGACTGCTGCCATCTGAGTTCCGCCGGCAAGGACAACACTGATCTCGGTGCCCTGGAAACCTGCAACAAGGCCCGCAACAGCAGGCATCATGGGGTCTCCCATGCAGGCAACAGCTTTCATAGGGTCATCTTTCAGACAGCCAAATGTCAGGCATGAGGCTTTCATGCCTTCTTCAACAACCCTTTTCTTGAGTTCAAGAGGGTTTTCATCTGCACTGCTGCTGACGTTTCCGTTATACCCGAGCGCTGTTAAAACTCCCATTGCTGTTGTTGTGCCTCCGGGGATGCTTTCCCCGATTATTACGTGGTCTGTCTGGTTTCTGAGCCTCTTGGCAAGGAATTTTGCCCGCTCGTAGATGCCCTGTACATCTCTTACTGCAATCGCCTCCCGGATGTCCTCTCCGGGCTTTGCTTTCAGGTCAATGCACGGGACATCCGGAGTAACTATTAGACCGGAATTAATGAAATGGTAGGGAGCGTCCGTAAGCTTCAGCGCTGAACGGGTCATGATCGCAGGAGTAGGAGTATCATAAGGAGGAGTCATGGGAAGCACCGGTACACTGATAATGTTCCCCGTTTCCATAAGTTCCGCGTCCCCTGCAGGCGTATAATCCGTAAGTTCAGCCGTTTTCCCTGCTGCAGAGAGCTTCGGGATGTGTGCGGTTTTGGTATTGGAAAGTACGCATAAAAACATCGGTTTTTTAGGCTTTTTCGTTACTTCCGGTTCGATCCAGGACATAATATCTCCTCTATGAAATTAACGTAAGTTTCACACAATATTAAGATAAATTGATGTAAATCTCCTCAAAGTCTAGTGAAGAATTCTTCGACTTAGTATTTAATATTTATCGGCACTCAATTATAATTTGATTCTACTCAAATTAACTTTACTTTATTTTACTCCTATTTCGTGGTCTGTTGCTTCGTCGCTGTGAACTGCATAATAAAGATCAATTGAGTAAAGGTTTGAGGGCACTTTCAATGTATAAATGTGGTACTGTCTCCGGGTGTTTAAATGGATGTTACTGCCCTAAAAGGGTGCCTTCCCGGGAAGGGTGGCCATCTTTTTTGAAAAATAGAATTATAATTGTCTGATGGATTTTTTTTGTTTAATTTCCACTTATTTCTATAAGTCCGGATTCTTTTAAGTAAGCGGTATAAGAAGAAAATGTCCGGAATATGGGGTGCAGCTGCCCCATATTCTTTTCCGGCTGAATTTCTAAGAAAAGGCGTTTACCGGACTCAGTATGTTCTTGCAACGTAAACGCGGGTTTCGGTTTCTTCTCCGCAGGAAGGGCATTTCTCCTTTCCTTTTCCTCTCGGGGTCAGGGGAATTCCCAGGATGCCTGCTCCTATCAGGTCTTCCATTGCAAGTCCGCACTCTCTTTTGCCGCACCAGGGTATTGTTGCAACCCCTTTCTGGATCTTTTCCTTTACTTCCTCAATTTCAGTGCAGTCATAGATGCGGTTTTCAAGTCCCGTTTTTGCCTTTTCGTAGAGGCTTTCATGGATTGCCTCAAACTTCGAAAGCACTCCGGCTTCAATTTCAGGCAGAGGGATCTGCTCTTTTTCTCCGGTGTCTCTTCTTACCGCCACAGCCACATTATTTTCCAGGTCTCGAGGCCCGATTTCAAGCCTTAGGGGCACTCCCTTCATTTCCCACTTGTAGTACTTTGCCCCAGGGCGCAGGTCGCTTGCATCGATTTCAACCCTCATTCCTGCTTTCTTCAGGCGCACCTGGACATCCTTGCAGGCCGCAAGCACCTCGGCTGCTCCTTTCTTGAAGATGATCGGGATAATGACTGCCTGAACAGGTGCGATTTCGGGAGGCAGGACAAGCCCTTTGTCATCTCCGTGGATGGAGATTGTGGCTGCAATACACCTCTCTGAAATCCCGTAACAGGTCTGGTGGGCATAACGTTGTTCGCCATCAGGGGCTTCGTACTTGATATCGAAGGTCTTTGCGAAGTTGTCGCCAAGGTGGTGGGCAGTGCCTATCTGAAGGGTCTTTCCGTCAGGCATCATGGCATCAATAGCATCGGTGTAGTCGGCGCCCGGGAACTTATCCCAGTCAGGTCTCCTTGAGCGGAGCACAGGAACTCCCAGCCTGCGATATATCTCGGTATAAAGCTCAACGGCCTCCTTTACCTGGGCTTCGGCGTCTTCCCAGGTGGCATGCACGGTATGGGCTTCTTTAAAGGAAGTAATCTCCCTGAGCCTTATCAGGGGGCGGGTATGCTTTGTCTCGTAGCGGAAAGTATTGACTATCTGATAGATCTTGAGGGGGAAATCCGCATGAGACCTTATCCAGATTTTGTACATCGGATAGATGGCAGTCTCACTTGTGGGGCGGAGAGCCAGAGGCACGTCAAGAGGATCTTTTCCTCCGTGGGTGACCCAGTATACCTCATCCTCAAAGCCTTTTATGTGCTCGGCTTCTTTCATGAACTCATTTTCGGGGATAAGCAGGGGGAAGAGAGCCTCCTGGTGCCCGCTGTTATCCATAATTTCCCTGATGATGTTGTAAGTGTTTCTCCTGATGGCAAAACCGAAGGGGTACCAGACATAAAGCCCCTTTACAGGGTAGCGGACATCCATTATTTCTGCCATCCACAGGAGATCGTTATACCAATCGCTGAATTCCTCTTTTGGAGGGAGTGCTGCTTCTTTTTCGCTTTCTGCCATACCTTCACCGTATTATCGTGATCTCAGTTAATTTTTATGATAAACCTTATATGAAACGTTTTAGTCCAGATATAACGCGTCATAAAACCTCAGCAGGAAACTCCTGAGTCTTTATTCAGGGTAGTTGACTTGTTACCTTATAATGGGACGTTGTTACGTATTCTGAGCTACTGTTGTGTATTATGAAATGTTATTACTCTAATAATGGAACTTTGGGAAATGTGGCTTCCGGGTGCCGTAAAGGTCTGAATGGTCAGGCACATAGATATTTTTCCGTCCGGTTGCCTATCCGGAAGATTCTGCATATGGCTTTTCTTTATTTTGCACCTTGTGCGGCATCCCTGCTACTTTATCTGGACAGAAAAATGCCTGTATAGCCCTTGACGTGTTTGCCTTTATTGAATTAAAAGTAAATCAATTATGGGGGCTCGACCCCCGGAATCATGTCAGGGCTGTTAAAAAATCGGATAAAAGAATTAATCTCCTCCGAGGGGCTGTACATTGTCCGAAACATCATGTGCAAGTTCGGATTTGTCAACATCGAAAACTATCATGCCGGTGTTTAGCTCCTCAGCCTCTTCCTTTGAGAGTTTGGTAGCAACAGCCTTTTTCGAAATTATTGCGCTGTTTCCGAGCGGGTCTTCAATGATGATTGTGATCGTTCTCTTGCCATCGATTACTTCATTGAGCATGCACAGGAGTTCCTGGCTGCGGGCGAACTTCTCTTCATCTTTATCTTCCTGTACCCATCTGCTCGCAGTCATAAGGACATTCTGAACCCTCTGCAGCACACCTTCGACGTTCGTTATATACGAATCAGACGCCGGGCCGGGTTCGACAGCAATCCCCATTTCCGGAATGCGAATCGTTCCTGAGGTTGAGCGGACGACTCTTGCATTCAGGTCTTCCAGATTCTCAACTAACAGCTCATAGCGCATGGGCTCTTTACTGGAGAGGATCATGGTATCTGTAAAACGGAAACTGCACTGGCAGTTTGCAGTTATGTACATGATCTCCCCTAAATAGGGAATATTATCTCTCTGCCACTTCATTACAAGGTCTTTCTGACACAGAGGGCAGATGGTCCTTGTCTCAAAGTTTTCATTCTTAAAATAATCCTGATTCAATATTTTCCACCAATAATCTTTGATCTGTCGATTTTAATGCCATTAGGAGTTACAATCACAGTGTTTCCTTTGACCCCTGCAATATCTCCATGAACATCGACAACAACATCTTTCAGCTCTTTTAAAACCCTGTCCCTAAGCAGGTCATCGCTTCTGATGTTTGAGATGTCAATCATAAGGATGTTCCCGTTGTAAATCTCCTGCTTGAGTGCGGATATCTGGTTGATGCTTGAAACTTCTGCAATTTTTACGTAAGTCTCTGCAGGCTCGGCCTCAAGGACTTCTTCATATTTGCTGAGGTCAATTTCAGTGTAATCTTCGGCACTGGTTGAACTTTTTACATTGCCGCCAAGGAGTTTGTCTATGAGTTTTGCCATTTATGCACGCCTTTTGTATTTTTTTAAATTTGGATAGTACTGTCCTATATTGGGATCTATATTAATTAATTTTGCTATTATAAAGCCACACTGGTTACCAGCTTCTGTTCAGGAATTTTTCCGTTTGCTACAGGGACATTTTCTCTCAAACAGAGTCCCTCTTATGAGCTCCCTCATAACTCAAAATTCCAGAGTTTGTCTCCTACATAGGTTATTGACTTTATGGCTTTTCCTGAATCTGCATCAACCATCTGTTGCCCTTCCATAAGGGCTTTTCCTATGGCAAGAGGTTTTCTGTGTGTCTCTTCAACTATAATTACGAGATCCCCTTCTTTTATTTCGGGGTCAGCTTCCAGGATACCCGGGGCCATAATATCCGCTCCGTTTGAAACGAAACGAATAGCTCCTTTGTCTACAACAACAAGACGTTTCTGTAGCCCCATCTCAAGAGCTCCGCGGACTGTAGGGAAAAGAGTCCCCTCCATTTCAAACAGAAGAGGTCTGCCTTCCACAAGGATAAGGGAATATTCATCCAGAGTAACCTTTTCCAGAGTTTTGTTTTCCAGATCTGCCATCTCTTCACCGAAGGCGGATTCAAGGTCTTTTAACATCTTGTTCTTTGCATTTTTCCTCAGCTGAACTCTTGCCTTTATTTTCAATCAATCACCTGATTTCAAAAGGGTACGGTTATTCATAGGATAGGGTTTTTGAGCTTTTTAAAGCTTCTGTGGGTCCTCAGAGGTTCCTGCTGCAGGATATTTGCTACAGGATATTTAATCTCCCTTAAAAGTTTTTATCTGATTCTTATGGCTTTTGCCTGGTCTTTACGGTTTTTATTCAAACTTTATGCAAAGCATCATAAGAAGCACCAGAGAGCTTCCGAGAAACACCGTTTCATAGCCTAAAGGATCTATAAATAAACTTCCAAAAACCGGTACCAGCCCGAGGCCTGCATAAATTCCTGTATTAAAGATCCCCATTGCAAATCCACTTGAACTTATCCTGGATACGGCAGTAACAAGCCCTATCACTGCAGCCCCTCCCCCTGCACCAATAAATAAGAATGCCAGCAGAGGTGCTTTTATGGAGAGCAGAACACCTACAGCTGCAAGGACTATTCCTGTCCTGATTATTTTCTTATAATCCGCGCTTGCTCTCCCTGCAGCTAGGGAACTCAACATTGCAGCTATATATGAGGCTGAAATTGCAAGCCCCAGCTCCGGTTTTGTCAGGAAGTCCGCACTGTAGTCCGGATAGTTTGAAGTCAACAGGCCGGTGGCTCCGTAGAGGAGGACTGAAATTCCCCATATCTTCCAGAAACCGCTTTCCAAAAACGCTTTCCGGGCTTTTTTCAGGTGCCCGGCAGGTTCGAAGGTCATTAAGGTCTCAGTTTGCTCTCCTGAATATTCTTTATTGTTTGAGGCGCCGGATTTTTCCTTCTTCCAGCCAGAGCTGCCTGAAGATATCAGTTTCCAGGCTTCCGGAAGAAGTAAGGCAAAGGAAAAACCCGCGAGAATGGTAAAGATACTTATTGCGGTTTTGATTCCCATTTCCGCAAGCATTCCGGAGAATAAAACTCCTGCAGCCAGTCCGGCATTTAACAGAAAATTAAATTCTCCCAGACTTCGCTGGCTGTCTTTCCATTCCGCAAGCATGGAATAAGCCGCAGGAAAAAAAGCCCCGCAGCCCATACCTTCTACGAATCTTGAGGTGCCGAGAATCCACAGGTTGTCAGAAAATGAAATAAAAAGCCCCGAAATAACAGTAAGTATGATTCCCAGGCCTGCTACCTTCAGGTTTCCTATCCTGTCTGCAAGGATTCCGAATGGAAGTAGTGTAAGAAAAGCCCCTATAAAATATCCGGAGTAAAGCAGGCTTGAGACCGCAGGGCTCGCGTTTCCCTCTCCTGCAAGCTCGGGAAGGACGGGAATTGCTGCATTAGAAAGTCCCTGGATCGCAAAGACTGAAGAGTAGAGTATGAGTTTTTTCGAGTTCATGGTTTTTTTCTGTTCTGTGTGTCTGACCAGTTATTTAATTTTCTATAATTCTACTTTCCACAATCTTATTTTTCCTGCAAGCTTTAGATATTTCTGGTTTCTCAGGGATCTATTTCTTTCTGGTTCTTATTATGAATTTTTTCATCTTTTTTAGGGGATAGGGGTACCACCGTCCGGGAAGCGTCTTCCAAAGACCTTACTGTGGATACTACTGTGGATACTATCTTTCAGTTTTCTAATAGAAGGGTTCCTGCCAGGATACAGCCAGTTGCGACAAATATTTTTTCAAAGCTCAGGATACCTGTAAGGAGCCCTGCAGCGATCGGAAGCAAGGAAAGGCCTGCATATATGGTTGTGTTAAAAAGCCCCATTGCAAGACCTTTATCTGCATCCATTCTTGTAACAGCCAGGGCAAAACCTACCATTGCAATTCCTGAGCCTCCCCCGAGGCTTGAAAAACCCAGAAAGGGGTATTTGATAGCAAAAAGGGCACCAAGGGCAGAAAATGATAATCCTATCCTGATGATTGTCTTTTCCTTGACTCTAAAACGCCCAACCAGAAGAGAAGTGATCATGGCGCAGATATATAAGCTCGCAATAGCGCTTCCAAGCTGGGCTTTTGTCAGGACTCCAAAACTGTAATCAGGGTAGTAGGCTATAAGAACTCCTATTGCTCCGTTGAGCAAAAAAGAACTCAGCCATATCCCTGAATTGTGGCGGTTAAGAAGCCCTGCAACTTCGCCGAAAGAATGTTTGAAATGGTCTTTGAGAGAACCCGGACCTGGCAGTAAATCTGATTTTCCTCCCGTCCCTTTCAGGTTAATGAGCTCTCTGTGCCTGGGAAGAAGAGGGATAACCGAAAGTAAAGCCATAAAAGTGAATATAAGGATGGCACCTTTCAGGTAGATATCTGCCAGCAGTCCTGAAAATAAAGCTCCCGAAGCCAGCCCTGCATTGAATAGAAAGGTGAATTCTCCCATGCACCGTCCTGGATCTTTACACTTTGAAAGTGTAGAAAAGGCTGCAGGAAAAAAAGCTCCGCAGGCAGAGCCTTCCATAAACCTGGAAATCAGGAGGACCCACAGGTTTTCGGAGAAAAGGATAATTAGCCCTGAGATGGCTGTAAGGATAATGCCAAGTCCTATTAACCTGAAGTTTTCGAATCTGTCAGCCAGAATCCCGAAGGGAAGCATTGTTGCAAGGGCTCCCAGAAAGTACCCTGAAAAGAGCAGGCTTGATGCAAATTCTCCATACGTACTGTGATAGCGGGCTGCAAGTTCTGGGAGGATGGGGATTACAGCATTGGAAAGCCCCATAATTGCAAAAACTGCAATATAAATCAAACGCCTCTCAGGGTTCATAGAATTTAAAACTCGCAATCTCGTATAAGTTTTTTATCGTGACTACTCTCCTGAAACCTGTTATTCCTCTTTCAATATTTACGGGTTCTTCTCTTAAACATCTGTTAAATATATAATATAAACAGAAAATTCCCTATAATGTTCTTACCTGATCTCCTATAACTATTAAGCCTGTACAAACCAGTCTATTGATCTCGATTTTGGTGAAAATTGGCTGTATGGTTACTAACCGGGGAGAAATGAATAAAACACAATCAATAGTCAACAATTAAATAAAATAAATTCACCTAAATTGGCCCATCAATTTTTTTTAAAAATGGCTCTTGATGTTGTTTTTCATGGGCCGCATAGTCCCGATATTTTCTCTATTATATTTAACTAGAAAGAAATGCATAGCTATTTATATAATTACTTTGAATAGGGGTTATGTGAGTAATGTGAGCGGGAAACTTTTTTCACATACCATACCCCCCACTCCCCATATGACCCCCCACTCCCCAACCCGCTCACACTACTTCTAACTTATTTCTAATTATGCAGCTCTTTTTTCTGTTTCTTTCCAGACTCAGTTACTTTTCTGCTGCTTTTGCGGATCTTTTAGGCAGGTCTAATTTCCTTCTTTTATCTTTTCTATTATTTCGCGGTGATTTGTTTCGTGCCGTCTGCTGAACTATCAAATGTGTAATTACAGGGCACTTTGGCACTTTTATTTGGCATTTTCACCTGCGAATCTCACCTTCATAACTTATTTTATTTCTAAACGTTTATTAATTCCTTAACTCTTTTCATATTTTAATTTAAATCATATTTTTATTCATAATATAATGAGATTACCTATTATATTACCTATTATATTATCTTTTCTATTTTTCTGATCATGTTTGAGTATTTTTTAAGTCATATTCTTCTCTATAATGACTATTTATCCCATAATGGACAACTTTAATCTCTTCTTATATTGGAAGAAATTTAGTCTATAAATGTAAAATTCTCTGAAAAATTTCTATTCATCTATAAAAGCATGAGTATGCCATTCTATAATATAGATGATTTTTGCAGGAAAACTGATTGAAAAATATAATTTGATTCATGGGGTTTACTTAAAAAAACGAGTCTGTTTTTAAGGGGAAATTGCCTGAAAAAGCGGATCATCCGATAAAATAAAAAACCAGGATAAAAATGAAATGTGAAATTGGGGAAATGGATTCCCGGATTAAGGGATTCCAGATCCTTCTCTTCCCTTAGAAGAGGCCGCTGTGTATTATAAGGGATGAGAAGAGAATTGCCACCATATTCACAACTTTGATCAGGGCATTAAGGGCAGGCCCAGCAGTGTCTTTGAAAGGGTCACCTACGGTATCCCCTACTACTGCAGCTTTATGAGCTTCTGAGCCCCTTCCTCCGTGATTTCCATCTTCAATCAGTTTTTTTGCGTTGTCCCAGGCTCCTCCTCCATTATCCATCAGGAGGGCGAGCATAAACCCGACTATAATAAGCCCTATGAGAAGCCCTGCAAGTGCTTTCGGGCCAAGGATGAACCCCACAAGCAGAGGCACAATTACGGCAAGGAAACCGGGCATTGCCATCTCATGGATAGCTGCTTTTGTTACTATGTCAACACAGCGTCCGTATTCTGGCTTAGCTGTCCCTTCCATAATTCCAGGGATCTCCCTAAACTGCCTGCGGACCTCATTTACAACCTCAAAAGCAGCTTTTCCCACCGCGCTCATCGTAACTGCACTGAATATGAACGGCAGCAGTGCTCCGAGAAGAAGTCCTGCAAGCACCACAGGGTCGTCGAGGTTCAGGGACTGTCCATTAAGGTTTACCTTGTTGCGGTAGTCTGCAAAGAGAGCAAGTGCACCCAGAGCTGCAGAGCTTATTGCATATCCTTTGGTAACCGCTTTTGTGGTGTTTCCCACGGCATCAAGGGCATCCGTGACTTTTCTGACCTTAGCTGGAAGGTTTGCCATCTGGGCAATTCCACCGGCGTTATCCGTAATAGGGCCATAAGAGTCCAGAGCAACTATCATACCTGTGGTTGAGAGCATTGCAACGGCAGCGATGGCAATTCCGTAGAGCCCTATCCCCGCGTCTGCTGCTCCTCCCACGATAAAGTACGAAGTAAGTATACCTATCACAATTATTACAGTAGGCACGAGCGTGCTTTCGAAGCCTATTGATAACCCTGAAATAATATTGGTTGCAGCCCCTGTTTCTGAAGCAGCTGCGATTGTTTTTACTGGTCTGTAGCTTGTGGAAGTGTAGTATTCCGTAATCATCACCATAAGCACCATGATAACGATGCCTACGATAGTGGCATAGAAAAATCTGATGTCACCCATAAGGGAGTTGGTTACGAAATAGAAAGCAACCAGGCTGATAATTGCAGAGCCGCCTACGCCCTTGTAGAGAGCCTGCATGATCTTCCCTTCTTTTCCTATCTTCACAAAGAAGACAGATATGATGGATGCAAAGATTGCGACAGAACCCAGTATCAGCGGGTAGAGTATAGCGTTTTCGTAAGTGCCGAGAATAAGGGAACCAAGCAGCATGGCAGCCAGAGAAGTAACCACATACGTCTCAAAGAGGTCTGCCCCCATCCCTGCGCAGTCGCCCACATTGTCACCCACATTGTCGGCAATAACTCCTGCATTCCTGGGATCGTCTTCCGGGATCCCGGCTTCGATCTTGCCTACGAGGTCTGCCCCTACATCTGCAGCTTTTGTAAAGATTCCTCCGCCAACCCTGGCAAAAAGGCTGATAAGGCTGGCTCCGAAACCAAATCCGACAACTAAGTCAACGTTCCCATAGAGGATGTAAAAGCCACTTGTCCCGAGCAGTGCAAGTCCTACCACTGCAAGTCCTGTTACAGCCCCCCCACGGAATGCAACTGACATGGCTTTTTCAATTCCGTTTGATGCAGCATGAGCAGTCCGGACGTTTGCCCTGACTGAGACGCTCATTCCTATATAACCGGCAGCAGCCGAACTTATGGCACCTGCCAGGAATCCTATGGCCATTTTCAGCCCATCATCGAGCAAAATAAGAATCAGGAACGCGAGAATGATCGAAACTACTGCAATCGTTTTGTACTGGCGATTTAGATAAGCCATAGCCCCTTCCTGAATTGCACCGGCTATTTCCTGCATTTTCTCATTGCCGGTATCTTCTTTCAGGACGCTTTTTGCGAAAAAAGCAGCGAAGACCAAACTTATAATGCCTGCTAAAGGAGCAATAAATATTAAACCTTCCATAAATTTCCTATCCTTTGGTTTTGATACCCTTTCACATTATCATTTTTTTATAATTCCTTTTCAGAGTTCCTATCCTTTAGCTTCAATCTCTCTCATTATCTCCAACATGTATTTATTTTTATTTTATAACGATTTTTACATATCAATCTAGTATTAATTCTAAAATATTATTTTGAATTGGTAAAGCCTCATCTTCGATGACAGCGTAAATAGTTATTTTTTATATAAACGTTTGCGCTCCTTTGCCTCATCAAAGGTCCCTTTCAACTCCCTAAAATACGACCATTTTTTTCCTATACTTGATATTAATAAAATTCAAATCTGCAGGATCGAGGGGGGCATGTCCGGGGGCAAAAAGAGGGTTTGATAAGGGTTTTCTGAATATAATCTCCGGAGAAACCAGTGATTTTTTCCTGCATCTTTTTCGGTAATTTTTTTGACACTCTCAGTTCCGGCTATAATTCTTATAAAGAAATAGTGGATAAGACTGGAAATGTGAACGAAGAGACCATCTTTTCCTTTTGCTCATCTAATTTGGATATATATTTATTCTACTAACAAGGTAATAAGTTTCCGTATTCATCTGGCGGGGGAGAACCCCGGGTTTTTGCCCTGAGATAAATGGGTCGGACCAGATATGAGCAGGGACCGTTTGACCGTTTAACTCCCAGAGGTCTCCTGTATCAGTAAGAGTTGTTTAACCAGGATGAATCTCCTGAATAATTGGACTGTTTAACCAGCAAAAGTCGTCTAAATCACAGGAGTTGTCTAAAAAAACAAACCGATAACAAAAAAGAAGGAAAAGTCTAATCTATAAGACCGGCGGAATATTACTGTCGAGTAGATTTATATAAAATTGTAACAACGTGTCAATTCGCAATGAAATATTTTTGTTGTGCGTGGGCTGAATTCTCAGTTTCTCCAGAGTTTCAATGGAAAATCCAGTATCAATTTATATACAAAGACCCATCTATTATCACAAAAATACTTCTGAGGATATCTTTATTGAAATGTTCCTGATGTGTTTTCTGGTAGGATGGTTGAAATTATGGATATGTTAATCTACCTTGCACCAATATGTGCTCTTATTGGTCTGATTTTTGCAGGTATCTCCTACAAAAACGTCCAAAACGAAGGCGAAGGTAATGATCTTATTAAGAAAATTACTGCGTTAATTCACGATGGAGCCATGGTCTATCTTAACAGGCAATATCGTGCAATCGCTGTTTTTGTCGTTTTCCTTGCAATTGTAATTGCATTAATTCTGCCTAACGGAGTTCTCACTGCAGCATGTTTTGTTTTTGGTGCAGTGCTTTCCGCAACAGCTGGATATGCAGGGATGCTTACGGCTACTATTGCGAATGGGCGGACCACAAATGCTGCCACAAGGGGTATTGGTCCTGCTTTCAAGGTTTCATTTGCATCCGGTGCCGTTATGGGGATGAGTGTTGTAGGTCTTGGTCTTTTTGGGCTGTCTGTTTCATTTATAATTCTTTCAAGTGCCTTAGATCTGGGTCTGCTCACCACCGTGAACATTGTTGCGGGCTTTTCACTCGGAGCTTCTTCTATCGCTCTCTTTGCTCGCGTAGGCGGTGGGATATTTACCAAAGCTGCTGATGTCGGTGCAGACCTTGTAGGCAAGGTCGAAGCCGGGATCCCGGAAGATGACCCGAGAAACCCTGCTGTAATTGCTGACAATGTCGGAGATAATGTAGGAGACATTGCCGGAATGGGGGCTGACCTCTATGAATCATATGTAGGCTCAATCCTTGCAACGATGCTTCTTGCAGCATCAACAGCAGCAACTACTTTCCCTGGCATCCCGGTTCAGAACGTTGTTCTAGTTCCGCTGGTTATTTCAGCTGTTGGAATTCTTGCATCTATTATCGGTACTTTTTTTGTCCGTACAAACAAGACCGAGTCTTCAGCAATCCACATGGCATTTAATATGGGGTTGATTGCTGCAATCGTTCTTACTGTCATTGCTTCATACTTCGTTACAGGCCAGCTTCTTGGAGAGTACGGGCTGAACGTATTCTTTGCAACCGTTGCAGGGCTTGTTGCAGGTTTCCTCATCGGGCAGATTACGGAGTACTACACATCGTATGATAAAAAGCCGACTCTCAGGGTTGCAAATTCCTGTCAGACAGGCTCAGCTACAAACATCATCACAGGTTTTTCAAAAGGGATGGAATCAACTATCTGGCCTGTTATTATCATCAGTGCTGCAATCTATATTTCGTTCCAGCTCGCCGGCCTCTATGGCATAGCTATTGCAGCTGTCGGAATGCTTGCAACGCTCGGGATCTCCCTCTCAGTCGATGCATACGGCCCCGTAGCTGATAACGCAGGAGGCATTGCAGAGATGTCTCACCAGAAGAAAGAGGTGCGCCAGATTACCGATACTCTTGATGCGGTAGGAAATACTACGGCAGCTATGGGTAAGGGTTTCGCAATTGGTTCCGCAGCTCTTACTGCACTTGCCCTCTTTGCTTCATATGGTATTGCAGTGGGGCTCGATGCTATCGATGTTATGAATCCGAACGTATTCATCGGGCTTACTATAGGTGCAATGCTTCCTTTCCTCTTCTCATCAATGACCATTCTGGCTGTCGGAAATGCGGCAGGTGAAGTGGTGGTTGAAGTAAGGAGACAGTTTAAAGAGATTAAAGGTCTGATGGAAGGCAAAGCTGATCCGGATTACAGCAAATGTATTGCAATCTCAACACACTCTGCTCTTAAAGAGATGGTTGCACCCGGAGTCCTTGCCGTTGTTGCACCCCTTTTAGTCGGACTTGTGCTTGGCCCCGGGGCTCTTGGCGGACTCCTTGCAGGTTCCGTGGTTTCAGGTTTCATGCTTGCAATCACAATGTCTAATGCAGGAGGTTCGTGGGACAATGCAAAGAAATACATTGAACTCGGAAACTTCGGCGGAAAAGGATCTGATGCTCATAAAGCAGGTGTAACCGGCGATACTGTAGGCGATCCGTTCAAGGATACAGCAGGTCCTGCAATCAACATCCTCATTAAGCTCATGAGCATTGTGGCTGTTGTGTTTGCACCCTTGTTTATGTGATTTCCTAACTTTTTCCCTTCTTTTTTCTTTTTTCTTTTTAGCCTTGTTTCCTCTGTTCTTTTAGCCTTGCTTCCTCTGTTCTTTTAGCCTTGTTTCCTCTGTTCTTTTAGCCTTGTTTCCTCTGTTCTTCTTTTCCAGTGGTTTCTTTTGCTTAAATCTTTGGTAGGTTGTCTATTTCCTGTGTTTCGTATTGCCCTTTTTTGAGTATCAGAAGAATATGCCTTTTCTTCCAGTGCATCGATTCCAAATTATGGAACTAAATCTTTAGGAGCAATAAGGGCTAATCCCCGCCATTTCAATGGTGGGATACAACCCGTCAACTTCGACATAGTAACATTTATTTAAGTCAAATTGCCTAATTCCTTATTATGCCTAAAGTAACTCGTTATAGAATCTATCCAACAAAATCACAAGTTACAAAGCTGAATTCTACTTTGGAACTGTGTAGATGGGTATATAATGAAACT